>NZ_JAQMTJ010000002.1:0-9551 GCF_028330815.1 Dolichospermum lemmermannii CS-548 | reverse complement strand
GTTTCACTTTATCACACCACGTCCCTTTTAATGCTACTTATTCTCATTAAGCATCTTAATTTTTGAATTGGCTTTAGTTATTATGTACTACTTTAAGGGCTTTTTTGATCTGTGACAGTTTGGGGTGCGGAATGTGGGTTCAAACACCCTCTAAAAGGACAACGCCTTATTATTAGTTGTGATTGCTAATTGCTAAATTTAGAAAGAGATGTTTGTTTAATAGTATACTTTGGCCATAAGTCAACCTGATGTATTATTCATAACGCTACCATCTTTACTAAAAATTTTGGCAATTCTTTCTTTAGTTAGATCCAAGTTTTAAATTAACATGATACCAACCGTTACAAATAATCATTTAAATGATAGTTCAATTACATCTAAAAACTTCAAACGACATACTGATCCTCCTTGGTTATGGACTTTTGTTTGTATTGGTTCTGTGTCTCTTCATTTATTAGTATTTTGGTTAATGCGTTCATCAAATGAGTTTCAAGCGTGGTTTCCCCAGTCTAACCAAAGTTCGATTCCCATTGACTTAATCGAAATTGCTTCTGAACCAAAATCTCAAATCAAAACCCAATCAACAACTCCAAAGATTAAACCACAATCTTCTTTTTCAACTTCACAAAAATCAGCATCTGTTAAACTCAGTAATCAAGATGATGCTGATTCTAGTGTTAATTTACCAGAACAAGATAAATCTGAACAACCTGAAGCTAGAAAACCTGAAGTTAGAAAACTCGAAGTTGAAAAACCTGAAGTTAGAAAACTCGAAGTTGAAAAACCTGAAGTTAGAAAACCTGAAGTTGAAAAAACTGAAGTTGAAAAAACTGAAGTTGAAAAAACTGAAGTTGAAAAACTACCAGTTAGACAACAATCATATCCAACAAACCCAACACCAGAACCAACATCAATAATTCCCGAAAGTGAACGTCCTTGGAATAATCGTCAAGAAGTTAAACTAGGAGAGGGAACTCTCCTTCCCAAAGATATTCCTGCTGATTCCCCAACTCCCACAACAGAACCTTCCCTAACGGCTAATAGAGGGGGGGCTATAGCTACCGTCAGTCCTATACTGAAGGAAGAAGTTAGTGAATTAATACAACAAAAACAACTGATAGCCGATGCTTTACCAGATGTTCTGGCTGAATATAAAGGAAGTACAGAAAAGGAATTAGAGGCTAGTATACTTCCCAGCGACGAGGATTTGAAACCAGCAAATATACTGGCCAGTTTAATAATTGATAAAAATGGACAATTTCAACAAGCGATAGTGATAACGATTGAACCAGCCGCACTCCGCAGCCAAGCAAATATTTATGAACAAGCACTTAACCAGATATTTGCACAAGAGAGTTTTCTTGCTGCTTATAATCAAGATGGATCAAAACCCGATTTGAGCAATTTATATATTCGTCTTAAAATTAAACCCATAAATTCTCCATAGCTACTTGCAATTTGATAAGAGCTATGTTATCTTAGTTAAGTCAGAAGCACGCGGGTGTAGTTTAGTGGTAAAACTCCAGCCTTCCAAGCTGATCATGCGGGTTCGATTCCCGCCACCCGCTTTTGAATGAAAGTTTTTAAAAGTTATACTCAATACTGCTTAAGCGTTCCTACATTTTATGTTTAGTGATCGCCGATATAGATTAGCTTTGCGTCTTTGCTCCTTAGCGTCTCTGCGCGAAACAAGGGTAGGCATAAAACCCACCCCAGTTGTAATTATAAATTAATTACCAATTATCGGCGCAGTCAAAGAAACATTTTCCACCGCTTTATTTGCTAATAACGTGGGGACAGAATCACGCAATCTTGCTGTTAATTGTACAGTTGTCGCGTCATACATTTGCGTTAGCAATTTGGGATAAAAACCAATACCAATAATAGGTATCAACAAACAAGCAATAATAAAGACTTCGCGTGGTTCAGCATCTATTAAATTTTGATGAGAAACCAACTCTTCATTCTCTTGTCCGTAGAAAATCTCGCGCAACATTGATAGTAGATAAATTGGCGTTAAAATCACACCAACAGCCATCAAGAAAATGACAATAACTTTGAATGTTGGGTTATAAGCATCGCTAGTTGCAAAGCCGACAAATACCATTAATTCGGCGACAAAACCGCTCATTCCTGGTAATGCTAAAGAAGCCATGGAACAAGTTGTGAACATAGCGAAAATCTTCTGCATCTTCTTCCCAACACCACCCATTTCATCTAACATGAGAGTGTGTGTGCGATCATAAGTTGCACCGACTAAAAAGAACAAACTTGCCCCAATTAATCCGTGAGAAACCATTTGTAAAACTGCCCCACTTAAACCCAAATCAGTAAAAGAGGCAATCCCAATGAGAACAAAGCCCATGTGGGAAATTGAAGAGTAGGCAATTTTCCGTTTTAAGTTCCTCTGGGCAAAGGACGTTAGGGCAGCGTAGATGATATTTACTACCCCCAAAACTACTAATGCGGGTGCAAAATAAGCGTGGGCATCGGGTAGCATTTGGGCATTCATGCGAATTAAGGCATAACCACCCATTTTTAACAAAATACCTGCTAGTAACATATGCACCGGCGCTGTAGCTTCACCGTGGGCATCTGGTAGCCAGGTATGGAGGGGAATAATCGGCAACTTGACAGCGTAGGCAATCAGGAAGCCAGCGTAGAGTAAAAGTTGTAAATTCAGGGCGTAGTCTTTCAATGCGAGCGATCGCATATCAAAAGTCACAGTATCGCCATAAAATCCCATTGTCAAGGAAGACAGTAAAATAAACAGCGAACCACCAGCAGTGTATAAAATAAATTTAGTTGCTGCATATTGACGCTTTTTACCGCCCCAAATTGATAGCAGGAAGTATATTGGCACAAGTTCCAGTTCCCACACCAGGAAAAATAACAGCATATCCTGGACAGCGAAAACCGCAATTTGACCACCATACATGGCTAAAATGAGGAAATAAAATAATTTCGGTTTCAGCGTTACTGGCCAAGCTGCTAAAATCGCTAAAGTGGTAATAAACCCGGTCAAGAGAACTAAAGGCATGGACAAGCCATCAACGCCTAATGACCAATTTAAACCCAACTGTGGAACCCAGGGATAACTTTCCACCAGTTGCAAATCGGGATTAGCAAAATCATAGCTAGTATAAAAAGCGCAGACAATTAAGCCAAAATCTATCAGCCCCACAGTGAGAGAGTACCAGCGCACCGTTTTTCCGTCTTTATCTGGGATGATAGGAAGCAGCAGTGACGCGGCTATGGGAAATAAAATAATCGTCGTCAGCCACGGGAAATTAGCTATATTCAACATAATCAATCTGTAATTAAAATCATGTTTGGCAAAAATTCATTATCTAGTGACTTCTGAATCAAGTTAAATAAACGATTACAGCTATAAGATTAACGTAAATGCTCAAACCAAGTTCAAAATAAGTTAATTTTATTTATTTAAGTCTTTAACATCAGGAATTAGGTATTGGTTTTCCTCCCATCATCCCCAATCTACAGAATTATTTTATGATAGTTCTTCCTTATCAATTTTATGATAACAAATTTAAAACCGAATGTCAACCCCCACATTCTCTATTTTTTGTCTAAAGTACAGATGTGTTCTCCTGATAAGTTACATTTTGTCAAAAAAATTAGCTGCGTTTCCCCTGGTTCTGAACTAACCGCAACAATTCTGCAAACAAGGGTTCTCCAAAATTCATGAGAATTAAAGAAGGTATTTCATCAAATACATCTGTGTAAAAAGTAATCATGTATTCCCGGTTTTTATAGGTAACTAGCCACGTTTTTTCGTCTTTTGGCTGAAAAATCACCCCAGTAGATTTTAAAATTGTTGATGTGGTAAATAAATGTTCAATGGTTTCTGGTGTAAAAGGAGTAGGTGGAATAGGCTTTTGAATTTCCGCTAAATCAGCATCTAAATCCATTGTTACCATTGCTTCAATTCCTGGACGGAGAGGTGCGTTTAATACCGAGTCAAACTCAGACATTAATACATCCTCTTCTTCTGGATCTGCACTCATCGCAGCTTGTTCAATGAAAGTGGGAACTTTAGCTAAAATGGGTTGGAGATTACCAACAACTGTAGCAAAGGCGTTAATGCGATCGCGCAATTTTCTATAAACTTTTGCTTCTACAGTGCCATCATAATAAAAATTATGGATGCGGACAGTAGTATATCTTTGTCCAATTCTATCAATTCTGCCAATTCTTTGTTCCACACGCATGGGATTCCAGGGCATATCATAGTTGATTAATACCCCACAATTTTGCAAGTTTAACCCTTCTGACGCAGATTCAGTACAAAGCAGAATTTTAATTTCATCCTGGCGAAATTTGTGTTTAATTTCTTCCTTGGGAACTACACACCAAGTAGGTTCACTGTTCCCTGTTGAATGTTGAGTGTTAACTTTTAATAATTCCCCACCACGTCCAGAATAACAAGCTACTTGACTACCATATAATTCTTTTAAAGCATCTCGTAAATAGTCCATTGTATCTGTGTATTGAGTAAAAACAATAGCACTTTCTCTTTGGCTTAATTCTTGACGTAAGATCTGAATAAAATGGGAAAGTTTGCTATCTTCTCCTGTATTTTCAAATTGCTGTAGTAAATCTTCTAAATATTGAATTTCCTGGGGGTCTACTTCTTCAAAGAAAGATTCCATTCCCGAAATTACTGCATCATTAGCTTCATCAATATCGGCATAATCATCTTCTGTAATAAAACTGCCTTGTTTAGTTAATAAACAATCTAAACCCCGTTGTAAAGATGCTTTGATAGCGTAGAATGAACTGGTTAAACGTTTCCTGTACAAAGTCATCAAGAAACCGCGACAGGTACGCTGATCTTTTTGTGCTAGTCTGTAAAAATGACGGACATAATTACTAACAGCTTGGTAAAGCGGAACTTCACGGTTAATTTCTAAACTAATGGCATTATCTTGCACAATTCTACTAGGAATATCTTGGGCTAATAATCCACGTTGATAATATTGTCTCAATGTATCGCGGGTATGACGAAACATCAAATCTTTTAAAGGGGTATTAACTGTTAAATATTGTCGAGAAGTATTGATAAAATCTTCATCTGCTAATAATTGTTTATGATTAGAAATTTTCTTACCCCGTTGCCATAAATCTTGCATTTTATAAGCAATAATCTTATCTTGTTTGTTTAAAAATTGCTGTAACCGAGAACAAGGTTTTCCTCCTTGTTGAAAATAGTCATTAGACATGACTTGCCAAAAGTTCAGGATTTCTGGTTTTACACTACTTGGTAATGATTCAAAATAATTACAAAAATTATCTCCATAACTCCAATGTCCTTGTATTCCTAGTAAATTCAATAAATCAAAAACTTCTATAGCATCAATTTGCATGGGAGTAGCAGAAAGTAGAATTAAGGCTTGAGTTTTATCCTTTAATTGCTGCATTAATTCTAATAACCGATTCGGTGTTTCTTTGCGATTTTGAGGACTTTTTCTTCTTGCGTGGTGTGCTTCATCTAATATGACTAAATCCCAAGGTTCTGCTGCTAGTAATTCCTGCATTCTTTCTTTTCTCCGCACTAAATGGGAAGAAGCGAGAATTAAATCTTGGCTATTCCAGGGATTTATTAACTGTTGATTGTTGACTGTGGAATGTTGACGGTATTGTTCAGTTAATAGTGAACTGTGAACTGTGAACAAATTTTGATTGTAACTCCAAAAATGCAGATTGAATTTTTCTCTTAATTCTTCTTGCCATTGTGGTTGGACACTTGCAGGGGAAAGGATGAGTACCCGTTTGGCTTTTTTAGCTAAGAGGAGATAACGTAAAATTAATCCTGTTTCAATAGTTTTACCTAAACCAACTTCGTCAGCAATAAGAAAACTTTTAGGAAAGGTTTCTGCTACCCGACGCAATATTTTAATTTGGTGTGGCCAGGGTTTTATCGGAATTGATTTTAAACAAAAGTCTAAACATCCAGGATGTTGATGAATATTCGCTAGTTGGTTAAATGCTTGTTTTTCTTCTTCGTTGATGACTGTTGGTTTTTGATTGTTAACTGATGACTGTTGACTGTTAACTATCAATTGTGAACCGTCAACTGTTAACGCTGAACTGTCAGTATTTTTTATTGGCCGAGAATCAAATTCAATTTGAGGATTCCATGTAGGTTTAGATGTTGGGGCATAATTTAACAGTTTTTGTTGTACTGCTTCGGGAATTTCAAATACCCGCACATTGGGGGATAAGTCATACCACAGTTGTTCAAATCTGGAAACTTCTTCTTCTACTCTATCTAATTCTCTTCCTCCTTCCCAGGAACAATAAACGTGAAATGATTCGACGTTTTTCTCCCAACCGGCAATAGATTCGTTATTAGAACCATTAAATGCTAATTTATCACCGTTGCTATCTGTAAAGATGCCAACTTTTTCATGAAATATATGTTGTGGATCTAGTTGTTGGATGCTATTTTCTGGAAGTCCATTTTCTTGGAGAGGAATGGCGATTTTGATGTCGAGATATTGATTTTGAATTAACCAACTGAGTATTTCTAAATGTTTGAGTTGGGCAAAGTTTTCGGGTGGTGTTAAGTCGGCATCTAAACGAGTTAATAAAGCATCCCGTAATGCGTATCCTTGTTCTATTGCTTGCAAGTCTTGGGGACTAAATTGGCATCCCATCATTAACCGGATTTTGCCTTGGTTATGTAGCATTGCCCCTAAACCCCGCGCTACTTTACTCAAAATGGCACTGCTAAAAAAGCCTGATTTTCTGTCATATTGGATGGCAGATTCTAAGGCAGGAATATAGAAGTCAGCAATGGTATTGTGGGTGTTGCTGGAGTAGCTTATTTTCCAAGAGGTATCACGTAGGGGTTTCAATTTTTTAACCAATTTCTGCAAATATTTCGGTTAGTTTAGGCTGATTTTAATGATATGTTAGCGAGCAAGATGCTCCCACTACATATTATCATGATAATTTTTATCTTTATTGATTTTATATGTTTTTATTTTTCCAGGTAGTGCGGGCATCTTGCCCGCTTTTGCAACAATCATATAGTTAGCCTACTCTTTAACACCAGGGAGCAAGATGCTCCCACTACTTTCAATAATTATGATGCTTAAAATAAATTCATTATCCACAGGGGTATCATCAGAATCGGGTAATTCTGCCGATGAAGGTAGGCATTCTAAGGAATTGTAGTTATTTATACATAACTTTTAAGCGAAGATAAAATACTGTTACTACAAGCTAACGCTCACATCAAATTTTAGCAAATAAATACTACAATGATTGAAGAAGCAATCTTTTGGTGTAATCGTGATGCAATCAATTTTCTGGAGTATAGAAGAAGTAGCTATTCGAGCTAAACAGTTTTATGAAAACGTTATTCGCCAAAATGTCGAGTATGGTGACAATATCGGTAAGATGATTGTGATTGATGCAGAAACTGGTGAATATGGAATTGATCCAACTGGTGTAGAGACAGCGTTAAAGTTAAAACAGAAAAACCCTAATGCTAGATTGTTTACTATACGGATTGGTTACGATGTTGCTGTAAGTTTTGGTGGTGCAATAATGGAGCATACATCTGAATGATTTATGGAAAAATTAGCGATGGTAGGGCAATAATTCCAGTGGTTTTTCGTTTACCTTCGCAGCCAGATTTTAATTTAAATTTTGTCATTGATACTGGATTTAATGACCATCTTACTTTACCACCACAGGCAGTTAGTGCGATGAATCTTCCCTTATATTCTAGTACCGAAGCCAGATTAGCCGATGGTACTCAAGCTTTATTATCTATACATTTGGCAACAATTGTATGGGACGGTGTAGAAAGATTAGTTCCAGTTTTAGCTGCTGGCTATAAACCTTTAGTAGGAACTTCTCTGATGGCATTGTACCGTTTCCCCAGGGTTAGAAGGGAAAAATTCAGCTAACCTTTTTTCAGCTTCATCACCTACCCACTTCACCCATTTATCAATATCATGCTGTAAATCTGGTCCAAACTTTAAAGGATATTCCATTGCTGCTTTCATCGTCACCACAGCCACAGGATTCAAATCAGAAGCCAGCACATTTAACCCATATCTCGCAGCTTCAAAAGGGATACTTCCACCACCTGCAAAAGCATCTAAAACTGTAGGTGTACGAGTTCCCCAAATTTGCTGACAATAATCATGCACCTTCTTAATTCGCACAGCAGTAGGAGGAGTTTTGTAGAGTTTAACTTCCTTCCCTGGTTCTAACCCCAATAAATATTCAAATTCCTCCATTGTCACATCTGCGGGTAACAAAGAAGCCAACACACTAGCACGACTAAAAGACAAAGGTTTGCGAGAATACCAACGATGTAACCCCTTAAAAGGATTTCCCCCATGTTCATAGTAAACCTGTTCGTTGAGGAGTTGGACAGGCATTCTTTCTTCTATGAATAAGTGGGGACGTTTGGGGGTTGGGTTAGACATGGGGGTGTAGATGTGTGGGTATTGATTGATATATTGTAATAGAAATGGGTGGTTTGTCAATTGATTAACGGTAATTGTAGTGCGAGCATCTTGCTCGCTATTGAATAACATCAATTATTTGAGGTAAGTAGATTATTTTTATTGATAGATATAGGAGATATTCGGGTATTAACCTGTTGTGCATTTAATTTAGATACGCTAGTTTAGATACGCCAGGGAGCAAGATGCTCCCACTACAAAATTATTGTCATTTAAGATTTAAAATCTATCCCATAAAAAAGGGTATTCATCAGGAGTATTTGATAAACCAGCTTTTACAGGATTTTGTCGAATATATTCCCATTTATTCATAAATTCTTGTTCATTTCTCATCATTTCATCATATCTACCATCCTGCCAAACCTTGCCAATATGCAGCATAACATTTGGTATTTGTTTCGCACTATAACTTTTAATACTATGTAAAATACTGCCAATTGTCCAAAAATCAGTTTCATCTTTTAACAAAGGTTCAATTAATAAATGTACATGATCTGGCATAATTACTACAGCATATAATTTATATCTTTGATTATCAAAATATTTACAACATTCCAATACAACTTGTCGCGCTGCTGGAGTTAGTTCTAATCTTTCCCAAGTCACAAAAGTGATAAAATATTTAGCATGAGGTTTTTCTAAATGAGGTAGTTGTTTTTTAAATTCCATTTTATAAATCTCGCTTTTTTATCGCATATAATAACATAATCACGGGTATTTTACCCTCATGTAGTGCGAGCATCCTGCTCGCTTTCTATATACTTTCTATATACTTTCTATATACTTTCTATATACTTTCTATATATACATTAAATACATAATAGGTTAAGATACAGCACATTCCATCTGCACGAGTACACCAATAGCGGGCAAGATGCCCGCACTACAAATAATAATATACCAATAGCGGGCAAGATGCCCACACTACAAATAATAATATACCAATAGCGGGCAAGATGCCCGCACTACAAATAATAATATACCAATAGCGGGCAAGATGCCCGCACTACAAATAATAATATACCAATAGCGGGCAAGATG
>NZ_JAQMTJ010000195.1:0-7317 GCF_028330815.1 Dolichospermum lemmermannii CS-548 | reverse complement strand
TGAAACCCATAATCTCCAAAAACCTAACCCCCCTGCCCCCCTTCCCTACCAGGGAATGGGGTTTTCAAAGCCTCTCCCCGCGTCGGGGAGAGGTTTGGAGAGGGGTCAATTTATACATTCAAAACTTTTCAAACATCCTCTTAGATGCGGTAGGTTTTTTGAGTTGTTTTAAAATCCGAATTGGTTGATTTGGATGATTAAGATCTTTAACTTTATAGGTAATGCCAAAACCAGTATGATGAGATAAAAGATCGATAATTTTGTAACGTTCTCTCAGCAAAGTCCCTATTCGCAAGATATTATTCATAAATTATCTAAATTCAATATTGAATAATATACACCAGCAAAGCAAGAATTAATACTGAATCACAACCGGATGATCTGTGATAAACGTCTCCTAATACCCAATAACCAATTGACTTAATATTATGAATCAAACCTATACAACAGATGTCCTAGTAGTTGGTGGAGGCACAGGTGGAACAGCGGCCGCTATCCAAGCAGCACGACGGGGTATAAAAACCATCCTCGTGAGTGAATTTTCCTGGTTAGGAGGAATGCTTACCTCCGCCGGTGTATCCGTACCAGACGGAAACGAATTACAGTCCCTTCAAACTGGTTTATGGGGAACTTTTTTACAGGAATTGCAACGCAGACAACCAGGAGGATTAGATCATAGTTGGGTCAGCTTTTTCAGTTATGATCCGCGGATAGGTGCAGAAATATTTGCCAACTGGGTGCGAGAATTACCGAATCTTCAGTGGATTTCCGGACAAGTGCCATTAGCAGTGTTGCGAACCCAAGACTGTATCACAGGTGTCCGCTTTGCAGATTTCACCGTCAACGCCAAAATTATCCTTGACGGCACAGAATTAGGAGACTTATTAGCATTAGGAGAAATCCCTCACCGTTGGGGTTGGGAATTACAGTCAGAATGGAGAGAACCCAGCGCCCCAGCCAACTTCAACGCCCTTACTCAAACTTATCCAGTCCAAGCACCAACCTGGGTAGTAGTCATGGAAGACTTTGGCGAAAATACCGCCCCAGCAATTCTTCCAGCCCCTAACTATGATCCCTCCCAGTTTACAGGAGCTTGGGATAACTATAGTCCAGAAAAATTTTTGAACTATGGACGCTTACCAGCAGATCGATTTATGATTAACTGGCCTATTGCGGGCAACGATTACTGCCAAAATGCCAATCGGTTGCTAGACTCAGTGAAAAAGCGCGAATTTGTGCAAGAATGTTATTGGCACAGTCAGAATTTTGCCCATTTCATTCAAACCCAGTTTGGTAGGCGTTACGGATTAGCAGAAAACCTGTTTCCCCATCCTAACTCCGCCTTTGCCCTCCATCCCTATTATCGGGAAAGTCGCCGTCTAGTAGGCTTGACAACTGTTTGTGAACGGGATATTTTGCCTTTAGCCAACAGTAATACCGCATTACCATTTTCTGATGCTATCGCTGTTGGTAACTATGCCAACGATCACCATTATCCTGGTGTAGAGTTCTCACTGCAACCTAAATCTATCCGCTGGGGTGGAAGATGGACAGGAACACCCTTCACTATCCCCTATCGCGCCCTGGTTCCTGCTACTACAGATGGTTTGCTAGTTTGTGAAAAAAACATTTCCGTTTCCCACATCGCTAACGGCGCTACTAGACTTCAACCAATAGTCATGGGAATTGGACAAGCGGCAGGTATGGCAGCTTCTCTTTGTATTGTGCTAGAATGTCAACCCAGGGATTTACCAGTGAAGAGTTTGCAGGCTGCATTATTGACAGACGACGATGCACCTAGCGTAATTGTTCCCTTGTTTAACTTATTAACTAATCATCCTGATTGGTTGTACTGGCAAACTTATTATTTAGACCACCCAGAAGCTTATCCTGCCGATGGTAACTGTCCTTGTATTTTAGTCGATGAAGATAATAAATTAAATCTCGACTGCTTTACAGGCAAATTCCGACGACTGGGTGAGCAAAATTACCAATTTAATATTACAAATCACACCAATTTAAATACAACAAATTGGCAACTTGTGGCGTTTAAATCTGATATAGACCAACAACTGCAAGCTTTGACCCCAGAAAAAATACTCAAGATTTGGGGGCGGCCAAATTTCTCTGGGAATTGGTTACTTGTTGACCATCTTGAAGAAGTATAAAATGAACATTTATTCAGTAAACTACAATACTTTTTCCCGAATTTTCCGGACAGACATATAAAAGTTAAGTATTAGTGAAGTAGAGAGTTCTAAAATAGACATCTACTATGCGTGCTGCCATTTCACTTTTAGTATCGAGTCTGGTATGTGGCTCCTTAGCTTTTAACTGCGAAGCAGTACAGACTCGTTTTTCCGCTCTGTCAATGGCTAAGTCCGATTACCAGCTTTCACCTTTGGTGTTAAACCAGAGTTTCAACCTGGCTGATAACTCCAAACCTAGCCCCAACCAACCCGAAAAACCCAATCCTCATCGAGGTAGTGGTCGTAGAGGATTAGATGGATAAGTTGGCAATTTCAGTTCTGTTATGGAAGCGTCAAAGCGTAAAACCTGCCAACCCAGAAATGATATTACCGGATTATTGGATCTTTTAAATCCTGCATACCACTTCTTGAATCGAAACGATATAGACAGTTACAGCACTACACTTGTTTGATTCTATCGTTTGTAAATTTCCCTTTCACTGACACCAGATATAGATAGTTACAAGCACTATATCTTTTATCAGTCCCACGGCTACTGCGTCATCACGCAAGCTATCAGTATTGCAATTTCTCTGCTAAAAACATAGACAGTTACAGCACTTCATCTCTCGAAAATTGTTCAATATTTCATCAAAACATCCGGTAATTACTCAAACCTTGGCGTGTATTGGTGATTAAATCACTAATACACGTACCAACCTCGCCCTTCACAATCGCTTCTGATCACAGTCATGGTTTAATATTTGGGCGTTAAGAGGTAGAAATAATCACCGGATTTCAGGAAAAAGCAAACTTTTGGTTAAATTTGTCAACTCATCACTTTAGATAAAGTTTCTCTCATTAACTTTAGTGTTTGTCCACTACCACAAGCAACATCTATGACTCGGAGTTGTCCTTGGGGAATATGGTTAAAAGCTATCAGTTGGGATTTGAGAAGAGACATTTCGCTAAAATGATTAATAAATCAAGTTTCTAAACTTTGTCTTCACGGGTTTCAAAAGCAAAATCCCAGTAATTATTGTTCAGGGTTTTCCACCTATTTTCTGAAAAAAAGTTAAGTTTTGTGAAGCATTCTGTCGAGTTCACTAGCTCGTCCGAACTTTTACAGCCAAAAAAATGGAAAATGTAAATCATTCATCACAATTTTTACCTGTTAATAGGTGTGAATGGTTTATTTTATGGACATACAAACCACGACAGTCGCCCTCCTAGCCTTCTACGTCGCCTGGAATTTGGGTGCAAATGATGTTGCTAATGCGATGGGAACTTCTGTGGGTTCTGGGGCTATTACGCTCAAACAGGCAATCATTATTGCTGGGGTGTTAGAGTTTCTTGGTGCTGTCTTGTTTGGACAAGAGGTAACATCTACCCTTGGCACGAAAATCGCTAATCCAGCCTTATTTGTGACGACACCACCAACTTTAGTGATGGGAATGATAGCGGTACTGCTAACGGCTGGGATATGGCTACAAATTGCTACAGCTAGGGGTTTACCTGTGTCTTCCTCTCATGCCATTGTGGGAGCGATCGCTGGCTTTAGTTGGGTAGCTTTAGGAATAGAAGCAATAGATTGGTCATCCATTGGTTTAATTACCATTGGCTGGATTTTAACACCAATAATTAGTGGCGCCATCGCCGCTGGGTTTTATAGTCTGATTCAACATTGGATTTTTAACCAACCCCAGCCCCTATCCCAGTTACAGGAATGGATTCCCTGGTTAAGTACATTGCTATTGAGTGTATTTGGAATTATCGTTCTCCCCACAATCACTCAACCTCTGAGCCAGTTCTTACTCACAGAGGGAAAATTTAATATTCCTGCTCACGACATTACCCTATTTACAGGGGGAATCGCCGTATTGTCCCTGACTTTGATCAGTTGGCGACAATTGGCAGATAGTCAAATTGACAATAAAATTCAAGGTTTATTTGCCAAATTTCAAGTTTTGAGTGCTTGTTTCGTGGCCTTTGCTCATGGTTCTAATGATGTTGGTAATGCGATCGCCCCCCTAGCAGTAATTTCCTACATTAATCAACAAGGTAAAGTCCCCAGTGATCAACTCACCATTCCCCTCTGGATTCTAGTTCTCGGTGCGATGGGGATTGTCGCAGGTTTAGCAGTTTGGGGTAAAAAAGTTATCGCTACCATCGGCGAAAATATTATTTCCTTAGAACCTAGTAGCGGATTTTGTGCCGAACTGGCCACAGCCATCACCATCTTAATAGCTTCCCGCTTAGGTTTACCCGTTTCCACCTCCCACGCCCTTGTCGGTGGAGTTGTGGGTATTGGACTGGTACAGAACATTAAATCAATAAAATTTGCTACTATCCAAAATATCGCTGCGGCCTGGTTAATTACAGTCCCCATCAGTGCCGCCCTGAGTGCCACTATTTTTACCCTCATGGCAATTTTCTAGCAGTGAACTACCTACACTTCCCTTGCGGGTAAGTATAGGCTTCCTACCCAGTTAACAGCTTTTTGCTCTTCGAGAACAACAAGACTTATGTTAAGGCCATAGGCTGACCCCTCGTTCCAAAGGCAAAATCAATGGCAACTATCAATCAATAGGTATTCCGCACTGATTTGATGCTTGTAGTTAGGTATTCATTTGTAAGACTTTCATCACTATCATTCCTGAAAAAAATGATAGATAATAATCTTGTAATAAGTTAATTAAATTTATAAGTTCAGTGAAATTGTTCAGTTTCCTGTCTTTTCTCAAGGAAACTTAATACAGATGTTGGTCTGGTATCCGGGGCAGCAACTTAATCATCAAGGTGTTAGAGGCTAGAAACTGATGGGGCGATTTGAGAAGCGACCAGAAAACCCACGCATTAGAGGTGAGCTATCCAGAGCCGCAGAAAATGCCCTATGGGATGTAGTTGAGGATTTAGAAAATCTTCAACAAAATCTATTGAGGTCGTTACAGGAAGACGTAAAACGCTTAGAAATTGAAAAAACCAGACTATCTACCGATATTCAAAAGTTAATTGAGGAAAAAGAACAGTTACAACAATCACGGCAAATTACGGAACAGCAAGTATTAATCCGTCAATTAGCAGAAGTTTTAGCCAAACACATATCTTCCCAATTACAATCCTCACTAAAAACTTTAGCTACTCAAGCCGTAGAATATAATCCCTCTGATCTAGTCACGTTGCAAAATGCTCAAATAAATAATAATACAGTTAATGAAATCGGACAGAATGTCACTAATATGCTAGACAGTCTGGATGATAACGTCACTATTGCCTTTAATTCCCTATTACAAGAACTCAAAAACTATCAAGGTGATCTTTCCCAACAGTTGTCACGGATGTATAGCCAACAACAGCAAGGGGAAGCAATATTAGCAGAATTTGTAAATCGTCTCCGCAGTGAAGTAGAAAAAAATCGAGATGCAAACTCTCTCAAGGTAATAACAGGGGGCCCACCCACAGTTTTACAACTAGCTGATAGTCTGCGTGGTGAAGCCATAACTCATCAAAATGGAAATGGGGAAAAATCCTCACAAAAAATCATTGTCGAACCAGTTACTTTAATTCCTCACCAATCCCCACAGGGTGATTCTACATCAGCAGCCAATGCGGTTATATTATCTTCACCAACAGAGAAAAGCCCTAAACCCAGTTCTTTCGTAAATCCAGATTTACCAGCAATACCAGAAAATAAAAGCCCTGAACCCAGTTCTTTCGTAAATCCAGATTTACCAGCAATACCGGAAAATAAAAGCCCTGAACCCAGTTCTTTCGTAAATCCAGATACATCACTGGAAGACAAAAACTCTGAACTTAGTGCTGTTTTGACTTCTAAAGTATTAACAGCACCATCATTAGGAGAGACAAAACCTGAACCAGTTTCTGTTTTAACTCCTAATTTATCAACAGGACGACCGCCAACACCAAAATTAAGGCGCGAAACAACATCTAAACAAAAAACAACGCCTAAACAACCAGCAACTCCTCAGCAACCAGCAACTCCTAGACAACCAGAAACTCCTAGACAACAAAGATCCCGCACCTCTCCCAACTGGTCACAGTTGCAAATAGGTTTCCTCTTGATCTGTTTGTCTACAGTGGTTTCGTCTCTTTATAATGTAGCAATTAAAGCAATTTTCTTTACAGCTTCTAACCCCTTGGGCGGATTGCCAACCCAACAGTTAATCTTTCCCACATTGGGGAATATTTTCTTAATTTTGATGCTACGTTTATTAGTGGTTGTACCATTAATGTTACTTTTATCGCCGATATTACATCCTCCTATTTGGCAAGAGCTAGAAAACTTATTTGCTTCATTACGGGCAAATGCAACCCCTGTTCAGAACAAAACTAAACAGGCCTTATTTTTGTCAGTAATTAGCGGTTGTTTATTATTTTTATCCCAGGTATTTATTTACATTGCTATCGGTGAAGTCACAACAGGAATGGCGATCGCCCTCTTCTTTATCTATCCAGTTATGAGTGTGTTCCTATCCTGGGTTCTATTTCAGGAACGTCCCAATTTAATGGTAACAGGGGCAATGGCAGCAATTTTTTGTGGTGAATTATTAGTTTTAGGCAGTCAGTCTGGAGGGGTGAATAATACCTCACTAGGAAGTACCACGGCCATTCTGTCCGGGATAGCATTTGCAATTTATGTTATTCTGACGAGAATATGCGCTACTAAACTCAAACTACATCCAGTATCTTTGACTTCAATTAACTTCACTACCATGTTGTTATTAAGTTTTATTTGCTTAATCATCCCTTTACCCAGTAATTTAGGTTTAGCAATTAGCTCATCGAATATCCTGGAATTGGTGTTAAGTGCTTTTATATTAGGTGTCTTGACTTTGTGCGGTTACTTATTCAATAATTTTGGCATTCGTAACCTAGGCACTCCTGTATCCTCTTTAATTGGAGCTACAGTCCCAATTTTAACCGTAATTTTTGCTGGGGTAATGTTGCAAGAATCCCTAAATATTGCCCAAGTTATCGGAGTTATCTTGGTTACGGTAGGTGCAGCAAGTATTAGCTTGAAAAAAACACCTAATCAGCTACAACCTAGTAAATGAGTGGGGGAGGTAGGGGAGTGGGGGAGGTAGGGGAGTGGGGGAGGTAGGGGAGT
>NZ_JAQMTJ010000194.1:0-2511 GCF_028330815.1 Dolichospermum lemmermannii CS-548 | reverse complement strand
TTAGAGGGTGTTTGAAAAGTTTTGAATGTATAGACTGACCCCTCTCCAAACCTCTCCCCTGCAAGGGGAGAGGCTTTAAAACCCCCATTCCCTTGCAGGGAAGGGGGGTAGGGGGGTTAGGTTTTTGGAGATTACTGGTTTAATATAATACTTTTCAAACAACCTATTAGCAAGACATAGAACAGCACAGAATCATGAAATTCATTAATTCATTTATTCTTGTACTTATATTTTTTGTCTTCCTTTGCACCTTTGCGCCTTTGCGTGAGACTTTAAAATGCTTGTTCCTAATCTTAACCATGGCCAAAAACTGTAGCACCCGGAAATTTCTCCGAATGCTGCAATTAAAAGAAAAATCAGACTGGAACTACAAATTTTTCACTTCCAGCTAAATCAAAAGCTGAGTGAATAACTTGCAAAGCTTTCACCCCTTCATCTTCTCCCACAACACAACTAATTTTAATTTCCGAAGTAGCAATCATTTGAATATTGATGTGATTTTTGGCTAAAGCTGTAAACATTTTGGCAGCAGTACCTGGTTGTCCCACCATCCCAGAACCAACTATACTCACCTTAGCGATCGCCTGATCTAATACTACTTCACCCCAATCAAACTTCGCTGCAACTTGCTGTAATTTCTGTTGGGCATTTTCCGCGTCCATTCTCGCTACAGTAAAGGCAATATCTCGACGGGGAACACCATCTACTATTCGACACCGTTGAGATTGAATAATCATATCCACACTGATATTATATTCTGCCAAAAATCCAAACAATTTAGCGGCCATACCCGGACGATTTGGTACTTGCCGAATCGCAATTCGCGCTTGATTCATATCTAACGCAACACCACGCACAGCAGGGGTATTAGCACTAGGAGAAGCTAAAGCAGTAGAGGAAGAATTAATTTCAAAGGTGTGACAGAGAGCAGCTATAGCGCGATCGCAATCTACCGCATCAACAACACAACTCACCTTAACTTCACTGGTAGAAATCATCTGAATATTTACACCAGCTTCAGCCAAAGTTTTAAACATCTGCGCTGCTACCCCCGGACGACCAATCATTCCCGCGCCCACAATACTCACTTTAGCAGTATCTTTCTCTACCATCACTTCCGCTTCATCTGAAGTATGCTGATTTTTAAATATCGGTGCTATAGCTAATGATACTGCTTCTGCCCGTTTTAATATTGATGAATTTACTGTAAAAGCAATGTCGTTAGTATTACCTTCATGAATAGACTGAATAATTAAATCAACATCAACATTTTGCTGGGAAATTTCCCCAAATAACTGGGCTGCTACCCCTGGTCTATCAGGAACACGCAATAAAGCCACCTTTGCCTGTTGAATATCAAACTCCACAGCATCCACAGGTCGAGCTAATTCTAAATTCACTAACGCCCGATCTTGCCTTGGAGGCGTTGTTACCCAAGTTCCGGGCTGATCTGTCCAACTCGACCGTACCACCAGGGGAACGCCATAATTGCGGGCAATTTCCACAGCCCTGGGATGTAATACCTTCGCCCCTAAACTAGCCAATTCCAGCATTTCATCACTAGTGATTTCTGTCAATAATTGGGCTTCGGGAACAAGGCGCGGATCTGTAGTTAAAATTCCGGGGACATCTGTATAAATTTCACAAAAATCTGCACCGATAGCGGCGGCGATCGCCACTGCGGAAGTGTCAGAACCACCACGTCCCAAAGTAGTAATTTCTAATTCTTCTGTACTGCTAATTCCTTGAAACCCTGCCACCACAACCACTTTGCCGCCATTAATTTGCCGCATTAGGCGTTCAGTTTCAATATGTAAAATCCGAGCGCGAGAGTGTTCTGCTTCGGTAACAATGCCTACCTGAGCGCCAGTCATCGAAATTGCTGGTTGATCAATTTCCTGCAATGCCATACTTAGTAAAGCAATGGTAACTTGCTCTCCCGTAGAAAGCAGCATATCCATTTCCCGACGACTAGGAGTTTTAGAGATATCATGAGCTAGTTTCACTAACCCATCAGTAGTTTTACCCATCGCTGAAACCACTACTACTACAGAGTTTCCAGCTTTGACAGTTTTTTTAACTCTAGTCGCAACAGCTTGAATCCGTTCAACTGAACCAACTGATGTACCACCGTATTTTTGAACTATGAGCGCCATAAAATTCTCTTTAATCACTTGTTTTGCCACAGTCAAGGTTGTCATGACTATGAAAAACCCTGAAAGTGCCAGTTTAGATTACCAAAAAAAATACATCCGTTAGCAATCTTGGACTCTGATTTTAATCACAAATTAACCATTTACATGAATTATCTTAACCAATTTATACACCTTTTTTGTTTATTGTGGTTAGGGATAAAAAAGTATTTTTATGCAAATAAATAAATACTAATCCGCTCAAACATGGCAAATAATACCACGTATTCCTAGTAGACTGTTTATTTACATAACACTGCTAGGATATTTTATAGAATTAGGAGTCACCGAGTCAGGAGTTCAGGAGTCAGGAGTCAGG
>NZ_JAQMTJ010000193.1:0-10817 GCF_028330815.1 Dolichospermum lemmermannii CS-548 | reverse complement strand
CTCCAAACCTCTCCCCTACCAGGGGAGAGGCTTTAAAACCCCCATTCCCTTGTAGGGAAGGGGGGTTAGGTTTTTGGAGATTATGGGTTTCATATAATACTTTTCAAACAACCTCTAAATAGCCTGAGATTTAATAACAATACGGTTTTGGTAACTATAAAGGATACAATACTTCAAATACACGGTAGTGGTAACTATATCTTTATAAAACGACGGTGATGAAAAAAATTCTTATTTTAACCGCTAACCCCACCAACACAAAACCGTTGCGTTTAAGTGAAGAAGTCAGGGAAATCAAAAGTGCTTGGGAGCGTTCCCTAAACCGTGAACAATTTGAAATTATTGTGGAAGAAGCAGTCCGTCCTCAAGAATTTCGTCGTACCCTATTAGATCATAAGCCAGATATTGTGCATTTCTCAGGACATGGTGGAGGAGAACAGAGTTTAGCTTTAATGGCAGATAATGGAGAAGCCTTTTTAGTCAAAGTTGCTCCTTTAGCCAAATTGTTTAAAGCATTACAAGAAATCTTTTTTATTGATTGTGTTTTTCTCAATGCTTGTTATTCAGATGTACAAGCAGAAGGTATTTATCCTTATGTTAATTATGTCGTCGGGATGAATCAAAAAATTGGTGATGAAGCTGCTAAACAATTTGCGATTGGTTTTTACGATACTTTATTTGCAGGACAATTAATTAAAAGTGCTTTTGATTTAGGATGTAATGCCATTGAAATGGAAAATATTCCAGAGCATTTAACTCCGGTTTTGAGGACAAAAGATTCAACAACTAAAAAAGCTTTTATTCAGGGTGTACCTGAGTCGAAATCTGAACCTATTCAACCAAGAGATATTAATATTCCTTTTGAAAATTTAGATGGTCAAGTTCCTCTAAATTCCCCTTTCTATGTTGAACGTCCTCCCATTGAGGCTAACTGTTATACTGCTATTGTAAAACCTGGGGCATTAATTAGGATTAAAGCACCTCGACAAATGGGGAAAACTTCATTAATGAGTAGGATTTTACATCAAGGAGAAAAGCAAGGTTATCAAACAGGATTTATTAATTTATGGAGTCGAGAATTATTTAAAAATCTGGATAGTTTTTTAGAGTCTTTTTGTGCAAATGTCAGTTTAGAATTAGGGATTGAAGAAAAGATAGATCAATATTGGAAACCTCAGCGTTATAGCAGTCAAACTAATTGTACAAATTATTTCCAATCCTATCTTTTAAAAGAATTGAAACAGCCTGTAATTCTAGGATTAGATGAAGTAGATAGAATCTTTCAATATAGTGAAATTGCTGATGAATTTTTCACTATGTTACGTTCATGGCATGAAAAAGGCAAAAATAATGAAACTTGGCAAAAACTGAGATTAGTTATTTCCCATTCTCAGGAAGTTTATATTTCTTTGGATGTGAATAAATCTCCTTTTAATGTGGGTTTACCAATTGATTTAAATAAGTTTAGTTTAGCACAGGTTCAGGATTTAGTTAAACGACATGGATTACAATGGTCAGATACAGAAATTAATCAATTAATGGGGATGATTGACGGTCATCCTTATTTGGTGAGAACGGCATTATATCATATTGCCACTAACGACTTAACTTTAAAGCAATTTTTAGAAATTGCTCCCACTGAAGAAGGATTATATGAAGATCATTTGTATCGTCATCTTTTGATTTTGGAAGAAAATAAACAACTAAAATCAGCTATGTTAAAATTGGTTAATAGTGATGATGCCGTTACCTTAGAACCAATTTATGCTTTTAAATTAAAAAGCATGGGATTAGCAGAATCAAAAGGTAATAAGGTAATTCCCCTGTGTAATTTATATCGTATTTATTTTAGCGATCGCTTGCAATATTAATAGATATCATTTAAAATAATGACAATTAACTAAATCTAACCAGAGTTATTTTGTTATAAACATAAACCGCCCTGAACTTTAGTTCTGGGCTAATAACTAAAGTCCGTTGAAACGGACTGTGAATTTTTCTTCAGTCGTCTTTAGACGACTTTTGCTATTAGACTCAGAATTCATTCTGAGGCGGGCTATGTAATTTGTATCGGCTTTATTTCTGCGATCGCTTGCAAGATTAATTGATGTCATTTAAAATATAACAAAGTAGATCCCCCTAATTTAAAACCATGACTAAAATTTTTACCGCTTATATTGAATATGATGCCGATACCAAATTATATGTAGGAATTATTCCCGCTATTCGAGGAGTTCATACTCAAGGAGCGACTTTAGACGAATTACAACAGAATTTAAAAGAAGTCTTAGAATTATGTTTAGAAGAATCTCAAGAAGATTTGAGTCAATTACCTCAATTTATCGGAATTCAACAAATTGAGGTGGCTTTATGAGTCGCTTACCTATTGTTAACTATAAAACGCTGAATCAACTTTTAATAAAGTTGGGTTTTTCCGTAGTTAGACAAAAAGGAAGTCATGTCTTTTATCGTCATTCTGATGGAAGAACAACAACTGTACCTAATCATCAAGGGAGAGATTTAGCAAGACCACTGTTAAGAGAAATTTTAAAAGAAATTGAATTAACTGTTGATAATTTTAATGAACACTTACAAAATCTTTAATTTTGGTATTTTGCAAGGACATAAAAATGGAAAATCTAGACTCAGTGAATTATGAATATCAAGTAGGTGGTTCGCTCCCAGCTTCTGCTCCTACTTATGTCACCAGAAAAGCCGATAATGAACTATATCAAGCTATAAAAAAGGGAGAATTTTGTTATGTTTTAAACTCCCGACAAATGGGTAAATCTTCTTTAAGAGTTCAAACAATGAAACGACTTAAAGAAGTAGATGGATTTGCTTGTGCTGCTATTGATTTAACTGATATTGGTTCAGCCAATATTACTCCTTTACAATGGTATGCAGGAATTATTAATGAATTAATTAATACCTTTGAATTAAATGAAAAATGTGATATAGATAGTTGGTGGGATAAATACGACCAAGAATCTTTATCTGCGGTAAATTTATTTGGTAATTTTCTCCGAGATATTCTTTTAAAATATGTTGAATCAAATATCGTTATTTTTATAGATGAAATTGATAGTATCATCAGTTTACAGTTTAATGTTGATGATTTTTTTGCTTTAATTCGCTCTTTTTATAATCGTCGAGTTGATAATGTTGAATATGATCGTCTGAGTTTTGTATTATAGGGAAAAGGAAGCTGAGTTAGAAAGGGAAAGAAAGGAGAAAGAAGCCGCAGAAAGAGCGAGAATTATTGAGGAAGAAGCTAGAAAAAAAGCAGAAAAACAATTAAAGAAAGCTAAAAAAACAGGAGGATTAGTTTTATCTATTAGTGTAGTTTTTGCTGTAGTTTTTGGAATAACTGCATTTATAGCAAAACAAAATACTGCAAAAATGGAACAAAACATTGCTAAAATAAAAGAATTATCAGCAGTAGCTTCTCAACTTCAACAAAAAGGTAAAAATAACGAAGCTAACCAATTTTTAAATATTGCAGGTTTAGTTTTACAAGATAAAATCAAAAACCAAGAACTTAAAGAAGCTTTATTGGATAGTTCTTTAGTTTCAGGATATGAATCATTAAAAACAGAAGAGAATAAAAATTCACAATTAGAATCACAATATAACAAGGCTAAAAAAGACTTGAATAAAAGTTTTGAAAAATTACCAAAAGAAAATAATTTTGATAAAAATGATCCTAGTTATTTAGCTACTTTAGTTTATATTTACTATGTAAAAGCGAAATTAGAAAAAGAAAAAAAGAAGGCTTTAGGTAATTATAAAATCGCATTTGAGAAATATGATATTCTCAAATCATTAAAACCTAATCCTGATTTATTTAAGTTAAAACTGAATATTCTCTATAATGGTAATGCTGATATTGTTGCTTCTCTTCATCGTCAACTTAATGATTTAGATAAATCAAATACAGAATATTATGAATCTTTAAAAACACATTTATTAGCCGAATTAAGTAAGTCGGCACGATAAAATCAATATACATTTTTTTCGTAAAAACCCTTAAATAACCTATCTATAAGGTATTTGTCGAATTTACATTTCGTTACATATGTTGATTGTTTAACGCCAACTTACTTAGACTATTTAATGAAAGAAAATAGATGGAAAGACGCAGATTTAAAAAATTGGCAGTTTATTTTGGTTTCAGCTAAAAGAGAAAAAGAAGGTTATAGTTATTTAGAAGTAAATAATATTAAAAACTTTAACTGTAAGGATTTACAAAAAGTAGATAAATTATGGGTGGATAACTCAAAAGGAAAATTCGGTTTTAGTGTTCAGAAAAGGATATATCTGGAAACAGGCAATTCTTTAGATTTTGACTGGGAAAAGGGAACATTTACAAAATGGAACAAGGAAGGGTATAATAGTTTTGTCGGGCGAGGTACGTTACCGTACGTGAGGGAGGTACCGTACGTATTGAGTTACCGTGGCGAGGGTACTCATCTCTTCTTGCAGAGACTTGTAGATTGTAGCAGATAAGGTTTTCAGAACATTATTAAGATTTATTAATCACTCATTTTCTATGAAAGAATAGGCTTTTCCGAAATTCGATACCTGGCACAACCGTCTTCGGAAGTCAAAAGTCAAAAGTCAAAAATCAAAATTTTCAGAAGTCGGGAAAAAAGCTGTAAAAAAGCTGTAAACTTATCCAAAAAACGCTCCAAAAAAGCCGTTTTATCTCGTTCCTAGTCTCTGACTAGGAATGCAGTTGATGAGGCTCTGCCTCTAATCTCATTGAAGGCAGAGCCTTCTAGAATTCATTCCCAGTCAGAGACCGGGAACGAGATAAACCGAGAATCGCTAGATGATAATATAAATACTAACTTAATTAAAAGATAATTTACCTTTATGTCACAACTAACGCCGATTCAATTAGAAGACGGAACAATTATTTATATCGAAGCATCAGAAAACGTTGCTGTATCTATTCCCCAACCTCCAAAAAACGAGAACCTAGATTTTCTAATTCCCACCTCTGAACAAGCAGACCGCGGTTTTGCCTTAGAAAAACTGAACGAAAAACTGAATATTAAAGAACAGGGAGACAAACTCCAAAAAACAATTCAATCCTATTCAAAACATATTATTCAATCCTTCAAAGATTTAGCTTTAGCCGAAGTTTCTGAAGTTACATTAGAATTTGGGGTTAATGTCGGAGGAATGACAGGAATCCCTTATATTGTCACAGGAGAAACTAGCAGTAATATCAAAATTACTGTGAAATGTAAATTTAATCAGAAATAAATTTTGTCAGAATCAGGATATCCACCGATTAAAGGATTTACAGGATGTTATTGTTGAATTAGTCTAGGAATTTTCGGTATTCTAGTGTTTAGAGAATGTTGTTTATTTTAGGCATTTACTAGATATTCTTTTTCACTTATCATCATAATCCTTAATTCTGCCACAATCAAATAATATCCAAATAACAATCCTGTCAATCCTCAAATCCTGGACATCCTGATTCAGACAAAATATTCACTTAATTCTGCCACAATCAAATAATATCCAAATAACAATCCTGTCAATCCTCAAATCCTGGACATCCTGATTCAGACAAAATATTCACTTAATTCTACTAATATCAAAATAATATCCAAATAACAATCCCGCAAATCCTCAAATCCTGGACATCCTGATTCAGACAAAATATTCACTTAATTCTGCCACAATCAAATAATATCCAAATAACAATCCTGCAAATCCTCAAATCCTGGACATCCTGATTCAGACAAAAAAGAGGGAACACATTCAACTGTTCCCTCCACTAATTTTTGACACAAATACTGCTGTTTTAGACTTGAACTGCTAGTTTTGCTTCTTTAGCTGTCAACTGTTCATAAGCAGCACGCATTTTTAAACCTGTTAATACTTGGAATAAACCAGTACCATTATTAGAACCTGGATATTCACGGTGTTGTAATAACAAGTGAGTCATCTCACCTTGATATTTAGTGGATGTTTTGCTCAAATGAGTTTCGATGTAAATTATTTCATCGAGGTTATCAAATTGACCATCTACTTCCAATACTGAGACGTAACGACCATAGTAAACATCAGAACCGTAGTAAAGTTGCATACCGGGGTAAGAACAGGTCAGTTTGCGTCCGCAAGGAGTCCACTGAATTGTTGAACCTTCGTCAAACAGGTAGCTGGGTTCAAAGCCTTCTTTATCTTCCCGTTGTAACATCCGTACCCGCAAAACTTTACGTTCTGTATCGTTTTTAATTAAGTTTGTGGGTAATACTTGCAGAACCACGTCAGCAAATTCTCTTTGCGGTTCGATGAATTTCTCAAAATCAGGTTTACGAGAATTGATTTGTGCGAGAACATCTTCATAGCGGTGGCCTCTTTCAGCCATATCCCGTTGGATTTTCCAAGCAATTTTGACTTCATCACTGATATCAAAGTAAACGCTGAAATCTAGAAGCGCTCTTACCCGTTCGTCATACAAGGGATGCAGCCCTTCTACTACGATAATATGATTTGGCTCAATCCATTCTGGTGGATCAATCATGCCAGTTTCGTGGTTATAAATTGGCTTATGAATTGCTTGACCTTCTTTAAGAGACTTAATTTGTTCATACATTAAGTCAAAGTTATTTGCTCTGGGATCAAGTGCAGTTATGCCTGTTTCTTTACGTTGTTTACGATCTAGGCTATGATAGTCATCTAAACAGATAACTGTCATAAATTCTTCGCCAAATAAATCAATCAACCGACGCAAAAACGTAGATTTACCGCACCCAGAGTCTCCGGCTACTCCAATTAGTACCACGCGTTCCGGCTTAGTCATAAATTCCCTCTAAATACTAAATGTGTCAATGAATAATTTTTCTCACAGCAGATTTTGAATCTAGGAGCTTACCCCAAAAGTATCGTCCCACGTTCTGGCTATCCAGCATAACGATGACAGATTTAAACAAATAACTTATCCGCCTATAGCAGTTACTCGTCCTAATTAGCCTAATTTTATAGCTGGTAAGTATTTAATCTTAGTGTTGCCCTAAATTTTAACAGAAGGGGTGTACTCTCACAAGACTTATGCTCAGAAAGAATTTAGTTCTCTAGCAATTATCTGTTTAACATTCTGCCACAGATGATACATTTTTTTTAGATTTGAGAGAAAATAGGAGTTAGGACTTCGACTTCGCTCAGTGACCAGTCAGAAGAAAGAAGGAAAAAAATAGGTTAGCGCACTGTCATGCTAGAATGGGACAAGTGGTTTTATTTCAGTAACCAAACAAGGTTATAATATACTCTTTAGGGATATTTTCTGAATGGAAAGGCTTGTCCTCATACCCAGGATTTTTGTAGTGCCAATATACTATAAAATCCTGTTTTGACAAGTCTCAAACTATGTATTTTCGGAAAAAAAGATTAAAGTGATTCACTATTAACATTCTCGCAAAGACTTATCCTCTAATTTAGAAGGTGAACAGGTGTGTTTTTTGCCATACCTACTGGTCTTGGGCGAGTGGACAGAGCAAGGCATCATGATGAATGATGTTGTTTTCCCAGATGGCTAGTTTTGTGATCCGAAAATCCGGTAAACTAAAGCTCGCAGAAGGATGGGAATGATTTTTTTTGATAAACGGTTAAGTAAATATCGGAGTGGTATAAGGAATGTACAATCAAGGTGCTGTTGAGGGTGCTGCCAATATAGAATCAGGTAGCCGCGTCTTCGTTTACGAAGTGATGGGTTTGCGTCAGACTGAAGAAACTGATCAAACCAACTACCCCATTCGTAAAAGTGGCAGTGTATTCATCAGAGTACCTTACAACCGCATGAATCAAGAAATGCGACGGATCACTCGCCTGGGCGGTAAAATTGTTAGTATCCAACCTGTTACAGCTTTAGAGCAAGTCAACGGCAAAGTTGAATTGGTAGCTGCTGAGATTACAGTTAGCAGAGATTCACAGCCAGTCAACGAAATAGTTGAATTAGCAACTGCTGACATTCCCGTTAGCACAGAAGTTAAAGCTGAGGTAAATGCTAATGAAGAGGAACATGGTAAAGCCACACCTGTAAGTAATACTAGTGAAGCTAAAGGCTTTGCTAAATCACCAGCTAAGGAGAAAAAAGGCCAGACCATGACTCAAGCAAAAGCTAAAAAAGATGCTCATGCTGATGTTCCTGTGAACATTTATCGTCCTAATGCTCCGTTTATTGGTAAGTGTATTTCTAATGAAACCTTAGTTAAAGAGGGCGGAATTGGGATTGTTCAACATCTCAAGTTTGACCTATCTGCCGGCAACTTGCGGTATTTAGAAGGTCAAAGTATCGGGATTATTCCTCCTGGCGTAGATAAAAATGGTAAGCCTGAAAAACTCAGACTTTATTCCATTGCTTCTACTCGTCACGGCGATAATCTCGATGATAAAACAATATCCCTATGTGTTCGTCAGTTAGAGTACAAGCATCCAGAAACAGGTGAAACAGTTTATGGTGTTTGTTCTAGCTATCTGACTAAAATCAAACCAGGTGATGATGTTAAAATCACAGGTCCTGTTGGTAAAGAAATGCTATTACCTGAAGATCCTGAAGCTAATGTAATCATGTTAGCAACAGGTACAGGGATTGCACCAATGCGGACTTACCTGTGGCGGATGTTTAAGGATGCAGAAAGAAAAGCTAACCCAGAATATCAATTTAAAGGATTTTCTTGGTTGCTGTTTGGTGTGCCAACATCTCCCAATATTCTTTATAAAGAAGAATTGGAAGCAATGCAAGAGAAATATCCCAAAAACTTCCGTCTTACCTATGCTATCAGCCGGGAACAAAATAATCCCGCAGGTGGCAGAATGTATATCCAAGACCGAGTTGCGGAACACGCTGATGCATTGTGGCAGTTGATTAAAAACGAAAAAACCCACACTTACATCTGCGGTTTGCGCGGTATGGAAGATGGCATTGATGCGGCTTTAAGTGCTGCTGCGGCAAAAGAAGGTGTAGTTTGGAGTGATTACCAAAAGGATCTAAAAAAAGCTCACCGCTGGCACGTAGAAACATACTAATTTGTTATTGGTCAATGGTGAGTGGTCATTGGTCATTGGTTATTGGACAATTAAAAGCAGATAATTAGTAGGTAGGGCTTATGGCTCTGCCTACAATTGTTTTATGTAAATTTCATGTGGGTGCAAAATCTGTGGCTGTTAAATTAGGAATACTTGGATTAGGTACAGTCGGAACGGGGACAGTTCAATTGTTGCAAGACAAAGTAGGTCGTCATCCGCTGTTACAGGAAATTGAAATATATCGGGTGGGTGTGCGATCGCTCACGAAACCCAGAGCTGTAGAATTATCATCAGAGGTGATAACTACGGATTTAGAAGCCATTGTTAATGATCCAGCCGTAGATATAGTTGTAGAGTTAATGGGGGGATTAGAACCCGCCCGCACACTCATGTTGACAGCTATTAAAAATGGTAAGCACGTAATTACCGCCAATAAAGCCGTAATTTCTCGATTTGGTGCTGAAATCTTCACCGCTGCTAATGAAGCAGGTGTCTATGTGCTGCTAGAAGCTGCCGTTGGTGGCGGTATTCCTGTAATTCAACCCCTGAAACAATCTTTAAGCGTTAATCGCATTAGCGCTATCATGGGCATTGTCAATGGCACAACCAACTATATCCTCACCAGGATGCAAACAGAAGGTAGTGAATTTGATGATGTCTTAGCAGATGCTCAAAAATTGGGTTATGCTGAAGCTGACCCCACAGCGGATGTGGATGGTTTAGATGCTGGAGATAAAATTGCTATTTTGGCATCTTTAGGATTTGACGGGCGAATCAATCGGGAAGATGTCCATTGTGAAGGAATTCGTCAAGTTACAAAAACAGATATTGCCTATGCTGCTAAATTAGGATTCGTAATTAAATTACTAGGAATAGCTCAACATTTAGATGAAGATAACTCCCAACTTTCCGTGAGAGTTCATCCTACCCTAGTTCCCCACAGCCACCCTTTAGCTAGTATTAACGGTGTTTACAATGCTATTCTGATTGAGGGAGAACCCATAGGACAAGTGATGTTATTCGGTCCTGGGGCTGGGGCTGGTGCTACCGCTAGTGCTGTATCATCAGATATCTTAAATCTTGTTGCTACCCTCAAAACCAATACCACGAAACCAAATTCTCTCCTCGCTTGTAGACATCAACATTACTCGCAAATTACCCCCATTACCGAGTTAATAACCCGGTTTTATGCCCGTTTCCTCAGCAAAGATCAAGCGGGAGTCATTGGGAGATTGGGAACTTGTTTTGGCAATTATGGCGTGAGTTTAGAGTCAGTTGTCCAAACTGGCTTTCAGGGAGAACTAGCCGAGATTGTCGTTGTTACCCACAATGTCCGGGAAGGGGACTTTAGAGAAGCTTTGGCAGAAATTCAAGCAATGGAATCAATAGACAGTATTCCCAGCGTATTACGAGTGCTTTGAAACATAAAAAGATCAAAATATCCCCGACTTCTTTGAGAAGTCGGGGATATTGTCATTCTATTATTAATTAACAATAAGATAGTTCTTCCTTATCAATTTCATGATAACATTTTTAAAATTGTTTGTCAACACAATAAAATCACTTTTTTCCCGTTGGCGTTTTTGCGTTTTTTAGCGAAACATGATGGGGTGATGATGTAAGGAAGGAGGAAGGAGGAAGGAGGAAGCCAGGGAGAGAAGCCAGGGAATAAATTCCCTGTCTTATAGCTAAAGTCGGTTAAAACCGACTGGGGGGTTCAAAAATTATTGGAGATGTCTATTGAATTTACGTTTTGTCCAAACACCAAT
>NZ_JAQMTJ010000192.1:0-4497 GCF_028330815.1 Dolichospermum lemmermannii CS-548 | reverse complement strand
AGAGATAGCATTTTTAAAATCGGAAAAATCTTCATAATATTGACCATATAAACATTTCTTCTTCACCCATTTCCATAACCTTTCTATTAAATTTAAGTTAGGAGAATAAGCTGGTAAAAATAATAAATCAATGCCTAAACTTTCTGCTAACTCCAGGACTACTCGACATTTTTGATATCGGGCATTATCTAAAACTAAAGTAATGGGAATAGTTAAGCCTAAATCGTATAATTTTTGCAACAGTTCACAGACTTGCTGCCCAGTTATATAAGTATCATTGGTTACGGTAATTACCTGATGATTAATAGCGTTTAATGCTGCTAAAACATTAAATCTTTTCCGCCCTGATGGTGATTTAATAAATACTCTTGTTACACACCAGATATATCCTAAAAATGCTTTCATTACAAAGTGTGCCGCATCAACAAAAAAAACTGCTCTTTTACCCTGTCTAGCCTCTTCTAGCAGTGGTTCTAGCTTTTTTTCTTGATACTCTTTTTGGGCTTCTACATCCGCATTTCCTGGTACGTAACCTACTTTTAGTCTTTTCATTCCTATTCTTTTGATAAACAGTCTTACCTGATTTTCACTTCTTTTTATTCCTGTTAATTCTTCAATTTTTTTCGCCGCCTCTTTGATACTCATTGGCGGATTTTTCTCAAAATATTTTTCGAGAGTTTCTTTATATTCTAACAATTCACTTTCTGGACGATAAAAATTTATTTCTTTGAGTTTTTCTATTCCCCCTTCTTCATATTCTTTAATATATTTTCTTACGGTATTTTCACTCAGATTTACTAATGATACTATTTGGCTATTTTTCAATCCTTTACTTTTTAGCCACATTACTTCCATTCTGATTTGTACTCTTGGATGTGGATGATTAAATCTTTCGTAATGAAACATTGCCTTTTCCTCTGCACTATACGTTCTTGCCTTCATTACTTGATTCCCCCTCACTTTTTTTCTTTAATATTTTATACCACTTTTTCCTTTTCTATCCTCAATTTATGCCCTTGCGGAGTATAGCTTGATATTGTGCTTGAGTCAAAGGATATTTACCAATAAAGAAGCTAGGAAGAGTAACTTGATGTTGGGGACTTTCATTATCTCTTCTTTTCGCTTCATTTTCCGGTGAACCCATGTAAAATGTTCCTGCGGGTATTTCCACCATTTCCAACTTCACCCCATTTCCCAAATCTTCCACAAAGTAATTTGCTGAGTGGTTGCGTCGGTTGATAATGCTTCCTTTTGCGTTCGTTGTGACAACTTCAAAAGTGAAAGTTTTCAGGTTAGTTAAAAACCTCTCTCCCAACCTCTCTCCTACAAGAAGAGAGGCTTTAATATCCCCCTTCTCTTGTAGGGAAGGGGGGTTAGGGGGGTTAGGTTTTTTATTTGTTTGAATACCTAAATATTTAAACCATTCTGTAATAGACTGAGGACGGTTTTGATAATCTAATTCCATTCCTTTGAGAATAGCATCATTTACCTTTTGACTAATTGCAGAATTGTATTTTTGCGGTGGTTCAATCGCCATTTTCATATCTAGCATTATCTTAGCATTCAGATAAGGACTAGGCAGAGGAATGAAAGGAGGTTCATGAACAGCGATAATTACATATAATGTGGCAGCTAAAGCATAAATATCTAAAGCCGGAGTGAAATTACTTCTATTTTCAAATTGTTCTGGTGGTGCAAAAACGGGAGTTTTGGCATTTGTTAAACTCATCAATTCCGCAAAGTTGACCTCTCTAGCTAAACCAAAATCAATTAATATGGCTTTATTGTCTTCTTCTCTTAGTAAAATATTCGCAGGTTTAATATCTCGGTGCAGATAATTACGACTATGAATATAAATTAAAGCTTCTCCAATGCCTTTAATAATTTCTAAACCCGCACTTTCACTAAAAACACCATTCGCGTATAAATATTGTTCTAAATTTTTGCCTTTGACATATTCCATCACCATACAAGATAAACCATTTTCTTGAAACAGTTCAGGATAAACCTTGACAATGTGAGGATGATCAAAGGTAGCTAAAACCATCGCTTCAGTGTTAAACTTGTCCTGTTCTTCTGCTAAAAATTCTCCAAAACCTTCTGTATTCCCATATTTATCTCGATAGCGTTGTTTCAAAAAAGAGACATTGAGACTTTTGATAGCTACTTGTTTTTTGCGTTTATGGTCTTGCGCTAAATAGGTAATACCAAATCCTCCCTGTCCAAGAGTGTCAATAATTTCGTATTGTCCTTTTTTGAGTAGTTGCCCTGGGGTAAAATAAGCCATAATAAAATTTAAGTTGTCAGAATCAGGATTTAAGGATTTTCAGGATAAAGAGGAAAATAATTATATTGGTGTTGGAAAAGTCTATATATATGGGCGCACACTTTTCCACCCATAACATAAGGATAACTCAAGCTTTGAGATTTGTCAAGTCTTGATTGTCTGAATCAGGATGTCCAGGATTTGAGGATTTTCAGGATAAAGAGGAAAATAATTATGTTGGTGGTTGAAAAGCCTATATATATGGGCGCACACTTTTCCACCCATAACATAAGGATAACCCAAGCTTTGAGCTTTGTCAAGCCTAAATTGTCAGAATCAGGATGTCCGGTTACTGAGCGGAGTCGAAGTACAGGATTTGAGGATTTATAGGATAAAGAGGAAAATAATTATGTTGGTGGTTGAAAAGTCTATATATATGGGCGCACACTTTTCCACTCATAACATAATCATGACATAGGCTTTTGGCTTTGTCAAGCCTTGATGATAATTTTAATGATTTTGAATTAAACCGCATCTACTTTGAATCGCATAGTTTTTTCTTAATCGGGTTTTTGCTGATTACCTATCCACCAAGCCAAACCACCCATAAATAATACCCCCATAACTCCCTGTAAAGGATTATTATTCACACCAGTAACCCAGTCAGGAACTTGACCCGAATATTGGGTTAATTGCCCGACATTAATGATATAATAACCCCAAACCAACCCACCATGTAAACCAATAGGTAAACCCAAACGTCCCCTTCTCCAACGTTTTCCCCATACCTGCGTTAACCCCAACAGCACCAAAGCCGGAAACTGGGGTAAAGTGTGAATAATTGCCTCCAAAGGTTTAATAAAATGGGATACAGCAAATAAAATTGCATCTATCCAGAGAGCGATATTTAATTTATAATCTCGTTGTAACTCATCCAATAACCAACCCCGAAATAATAATTCCTCTGCAAAACCCACACCCAAACTAACTAATAAACCTTCTAAAATTATTCTCCCTAAAAATACTTGTGGTTGTTGCCATACCAACCAACCTAGTACACCTTCCAAACCAAATAAAACTAAAACAGTAGTTAGTCCAATAGCCAACCCCTGCAACACATTCACCCCATTCAGGTGTGTAAATTCTAAACCATAATGGCTGAATATTTTTGGTTGTTGATAAACTTGCTTACCCCAAATATTCAGCAGAAAAATAAACTCTACATATAATATCACCAGCGTCAAAATACTTTCTAAATTAGTATCTTCAACTAGCAAATAAATTGGTACAGCTAGGGGTAGCCATAAAAATAGTAAGGCCAGTATAAAACAAACCAGCCTCACAGGAACGGGGTATTGGGTAAGTTGAGTGAGATTAATTTTCATAAAGTTAGTCAGTTATCATTAGTCAACAATATACTGCTAATGACCAATGACCAATGACTATTCGTCAGGTTCAATCGTACTACTTAAACCATGATTATTGAGGGTTTCAGAATAGAACTCCGCGTGTTCTTGAGCGCACCTAATTACTAAAGCTAACCCGTTATGGTGAGCTTCCATCATAATACTAACAGCTTGCGGTTGGGTGATGCTATTAACAGTAGTCATTAGCACCTGTACTACATACTCCATCGGATTATAATCATCATTATGAAGCAATACGCGATACTGAGGCGCAAGCTTGCGGGATGTAGAACGCTTCTCAATGGTTTCGACTGACACGATTCTTTGCTCTTTTATTGTTGATTTACTACAATACAGTCCTGTTAGGCATTTGCTCAACAGTTATTTACTTCTGCACTGCCGCGGTTTCACCTGGAAATACTTTTGGCGTTGCTGAGAAGTTTTTTCCTAAAGCATCATAACACAAATAAAAGAAATTTGCATTGATAATGGGACAGAGAAAATTTTTCTTTGCCTTCTATCTCCTCACCAAATAGAACGAAAGGCACGGAAGCCACTTGGCAATAGATGCGTGGAGGAAGTGCCAACGGCGTTCGCGGAGCGTGCCGGAGGCTCTATTTATTCGCAACCAAGATTCTTAACCATGATGCGGGTCTTCTATATATCTTCTAATTGTATCTGCGGAAACCTGACCTGCCGTCGAATAAAAATAACTGTTAGTCCATAGGCTAGGAAGTTTTAATAACTCCGGGAACTCTTTTCTCAATAGATAAGATGACCGACCTTTAAACGCCTTAATAACTTGGTTAATGGCTATATCCGGTT
>NZ_JAQMTJ010000191.1:0-21259 GCF_028330815.1 Dolichospermum lemmermannii CS-548 | reverse complement strand
CACAGTTTCCACTGCTAAAGTTTGCCATCCTGGATAGATATCTGGGAAGATTTGGACTCCACTATTTTGAATAGCAATTGGGGTGGCTGTTCCCACTTGGACAAAGTATTTATTAGCTGTATCTTTGACCAGTTTAGTATTACCTGCTGATTCAATTAAGCCGTAAGGATTGCCAATAATACCATCACCATTGGTATCTATCCCAAAGTTAGTTTCTTGAGTGAAAGCATCAGCCGAATTTAATCCAAATTGTCCTTCAGAAGAAACCCAATTCCAGTTACTATCTAAACGCCAAATATGCAGATAGTTTCCAGTAATATTTTTCCAGAGAACTTGATTAACTCCATTCACGGTTTCTGCGGCTATCGTTTGCCATCCTGAACCGTAGATATCTTGGTAGATTTGTTGTCCACCATTTTTGATAGCAATTGGTGTATTTGTTCCAACTTGGGTAAAGTATTTATTGGCTGTATCTTTAACTAATTTTGTATTACCTGCTGATTCAATTGGAGTAAAAACATCATCATTAGTAATAGTTCCGGTAACGGCTGCGGTTGTCACAATGGTGTAACCAGCACTGGGAGCTAAGGTTAAAGCAACGGTTTCATCACTTTCAACGGTGGTATCTGCTGTGGGGTCTATGGTTAAATTTGCCGTACTTGCACCCGCAGCAAAGGTAATGCTTCCGGCTGTGCTTGTAAAGGTTGCTGCTCCGGTTTGAACATAGTCAGTGTTAAGTGTAGCTGTACCAGATACTCCATAGTTTACAGTTAAGGCTGTAGAAGTATTTCCACTTCTGGTGAAAGTGTAAACTAAATTTGGTGTTCCGTCTTCTGCCACAGTAGTGGGATTAAGACTTAAAGCAATAACAGGAGTGTCATCATCAATAATTGTACCTGTGACAGTGGTGGCTGTACCGATAGTGTAATTTGTGCCAGAAGCTAGTGTTAAAGCAACAGTTTCATTACCTTCAAGGTTGGTATCTGCTTTAGGAGCAATGGTTAGAGTGGCTGTACTTGCTCCTGTCGCAAAGGTAATTGTTCCTGTTGTAGAACCAAAGCTGGCTGCCCCCGTTTGAGTATAGTCTGTATTGAATGTGGCAGATCCGCCAACATTATAGTTAACGATTAAAGGACTCGTTGTAGCCCCCTGACGAGTGAAAGTATAAACTAGATTAGTTGCCCCATCTTCAATGACACTGGCAGGAGCAACAGCAAGATTAATAATGGTATTATTAGCCTCATCATCAGCAATGATCACTGTTGCGCTATTCGCTGTTCCCAAATCGTAATCCGCAGTATCAATTAATGAAAGGATTACAGTCTCATTTCCTTCTACTAGAGTATCGTTAACTGGAGTCACGGTAACGGTGGTTGAAGCCTGACCAGCAGGAATAATTACCGTAGAAGCAATGCTATTGTAGTCGGCGCTAGATGCAGTTCCCGAAATTGTGTAATTGACGGTGAGAGCGTTGGTTGTGCTTCCTGTGCGAGTAATTGTAAATACACCAGTATTAGCTGTTGTTCCTTCTCCAGCATCACTATCTGTAGCTGCGACAGTGACAATAGTAGAATTTCCAAAACTCCCTGCTCGAATAAACACTGCTGAATCCAGAATAGAGTCACTGGTATCTGCGATCGCCAGCTTGATGCGATTAGTAACACCTGGAACAAGACCTGTTGCATTCGCACTTAATACAGTAGTAAAACCATCGAACTGCGTATTATAAGTAGTTCCATAGTTGGGAATGAAAAATGACGAATTCGTTCCTGCTAATGGTGTAGATGAATTACCAGCGTTGACAGTATTGACAGAAACAGGAGTTGTTGTCCCAGGTATCAGGGCAATGTTTTGACCATTTAAGTAAAAGGCAAAAACATCGTTAAACGATGAATTTACATACTCATAATATTCTTCAGAGGCAAATACATAGGAGAAACTCAGAGTGGTAGTAGATGGAATAAAGTCAAACTCTAATACTGCTGCATCATTTGTGGTAAGAGGACTGACTATGGCATCCAGATTACTGTCACCTGGACTATCATTATCCAAGCCTCGACCAGTTGAGTTGTTTGGACCTTGGGCAAAAGCAATATTTCCAGTGCTAAGAATAATACCGTTCTCTATGCCTATACCTGCTCCTATTCCTCCACTAAAAACACCCCCAGCAACATTCGCACCTGTAAAAGTTATATTGCTGGCTGTAATACCAGATCCCAGTAAAGTGTTAACAAGTTGTGTCGCAGTAACTGTATTTAAATCCGTTGTACTGACTGTACTTTGCTCGACTATCAGTTCTTCCCCATTCACGGTAATAGTTGCGTAGTCATTTTCTGCTCTTAAATTTGTTAATGACTGAGCATTCAAACTATAACCCTGTACTAATGTGGCAAAAATTGCCCCTTCATCACCAGCACTATCGGTTTGATTGATTTGAGCATCAACAAAATGCCCAATTTCTTCTAACAGAACTGCACTAATGGCTTCTGTTGTAGCATTTGCTAAAAAGCTATTTGACAGATAAATCTTATTTGTACTACTAGCATAAGCCCCGTTAGCACCGACAAGAATGCTACTATCAAGAATTTCAATTTGGGGAACTTGACTAAAATCACCAGATAGCCACTGTAAACGCAGAATTTCCGCACCGCTGCGGTTGTATTGTGTACCAAAAGCGGTATCGAAAACCTGCCAGAAATTGTCTAAACCTGAAAAGTCGCTCAGTTGATTGTATGTCAGCGTCAGGGCAGAGTTGAGTATGGTATTCATGGATTTAATTAATTATTGATATTAAAATGATGTTTGAAGGCAATAGGATGTGTCACAACTTGTAACACTTTTTAGTTAAAGACTATACACGAAAGAGTTTTACATAAATACTTGTAAGTGTCAAGTCCTATGTCTATGCGACAAGTTAGGATATTTCTTACTTAGTATCAGTATCAATTTTTGACAACTTATATTATTCCCATCAAATATGCAATTACAGCGGTTTCCGCTCTTATGAGGTACAAAGTTGAATCATGAAACTTTTGTAGTGCGGGCATCTTGCCCGCTAGATATGTACCTCATAACACCGGGAAGTGCTGTAAAATGAAGCTGTATAGAATCAAATTTCAAGAATTATTAACCGCAGATAAACGCAGATAAAGACGGATGAATTAATGAATTTCATGATTCTGTGAAGTTTAACATAAGTTTAGTATTATTGCTGTTTAATCATAAAAATGGGTAATTGAATATTGAAGATTCAGCTTCATTACCAATTACCCATTACCGATTATTTAGGAATAACTTACAATTCCTGTAACTCCTTATTTGTAATCACACTAACTTGTGTACTCGCAACTTTTGCTGCTTGTAACATGGGAGTGTTAGTGACAGAATTATTAGCCAAAGTAAACAAGGGATTGGATAAAATTCCAGAGATAGTAGTAGCTATTAAAGTTACTATCAAACCCACTTGTAAGGGTCTAAGTCCTGGTAAATCCCAACGCACTTGGGGATAATTCTTCACCACGTCGGACATTTCTTGGGGTTCTTTGACTACCATCATCTTAACTACGCGAATGTAGTAATAGATGGAAACCACACTGGTAACTAAACCAAGTAAAACTAACCAGTAAAGACCAGCTTGCCAACCTGCCCAAAATAGGTAAATCTTCCCGAAAAATCCGGCTAATGGGGGAATACCACCCAATGATAACAGGGAGATACTCAAGCCCAGTGTTAAAAGTGGATCTTTTTGATACAAACCGGAGTATTCGGAAATTTGGTCTGTTCCTGTTCGCAGTGAGAACAATACCACACAGGTAAAGCCGCACAGGTTCATAAACAGGTATACCAGTAGGTAGAAAATCATACTGGAATAGCCGGCATCAGTTCCCGCAATTAAGCCAATCATCACAAACCCAGCTTGGGCAATAGATGAATAAGCTAACATCCGTTTCATGCTAGTTTGGGCTAGGGCGACAACGTTACCCAACACCATACTCAGCACTGCAAGGGCGGTGAAAACAAATCTCCACTCATCTGCCACAATTGGGAAAACGGTGGTTAAGAGACGGATAGCCAGGGCAAATCCTGCGGCTTTAGAACCGACGGATAAAAAGGCAATAACTGGGGTGGGTGCGCCTTCATAAACGTCTGGTGTCCATTGGTGGAAGGGTGCAGCGGAAATCTTGAAGCCAATACCCGCAATTACGAAAACCAGAGCAATTACTAAACCCAGGGATTGACCAACATTTGCTGTGGCGATACCATTGGCGATCGCAGTTAGTTCTGTTTGTCCACCGGATAAACCATACAGCAGGGAGACACCATACAAAAACACCGCTGTACTGGAAGCACCAATTAACAGATATTTCAACGCTGCTTCATTGGAACGAGGGTCACGTTTTGTATAACCTGTCAACAAATAAGAGGAAATACTCAAGGCTTCTAAAGAGATGAAAATCATCACCAACTCATTAGCACCGGATAAAAACATTCCTCCCAAAGTCGCAGTCATCAAAATGGCAATAAATTCGGCTAAAGGCGTACCACTTTGTTCAACGTAGCGAATTGACATTAATATTGTTGACATTGCTGACAGGGCGATAATCCCCCGAAAGACAATACTCAGGTCGTCACCATTAAAGCTACCAGTAAAGGCAATGGGGGTAGTAGTATCCCATTGGAAGTATAGAGCAATAATCGCGGCTGTTAAACCGAGGGTAGCTAGATATGCAATCCAGCGCGCAGATGTCCGTCCCAAAATCAAATCAACAATCAAAACCCCCAAGAGGGTAATCATGACGATTCCCTCTGGTAAAATCGTTCCAGCATTTAACTGGGATGCAAAATTAGCAAAATCCATGAGATGTATAGGTTTTAGCGATTAAACATTAGGGATAACACAAGTTTATTCTATCTATACTTCTTGACTAAAATTGCATTGATCTTTCTATCTTTAACAGTTGGAAATTCGTATATTTAATTTTAGCTATCAGTAAATGTACCGCAATAACTCAAAATAAACAGTCGAGTACATAACTGAACTGTTCAGAGTGGGGCGATTTTCGGGAAAGAGTAAGCATGGCTTAAAAGCACTTTATCTGCCAGCCTTTAAAACTTGTTCGGCTGTCAGTTTGAAATTTGGGAATGTCGGCGAAGTAATGGATTGATTGCCTCGAATCTGCTGAATTTCATACTCTCCTTTCACTAAGGTACAAATAGAAAGGGTAGGTTGTTTCGGTTTCCCAATATGTCGAGTCCCACCTAGACCCGCATAATCCGCAATCCAATATTCAGGAATACGTGACATACTCCACACACTCCCTTTCAGGTGAGTGTTGGCTTCTCGGCGACTCTTCTATGAAGACATTAACCGAGCTTTAAAGCCCTATGCCCTAGGGACTTTTTGAGGTAATTTTTAACTTTTTTGATAGGCTGCTTTTCAGCATTTAATTGAGTTACACCTACCGTTGAATATTATATCAAATATTTGAAAAAAATCAAGAAAGTGTTCATTCCGCACTTCGTGCCGCTTCGCTAACATCGCCCAACAACACTTATTAAACTGCGCTTAATTTTGCTCCTTGGGCAATTAGTCACTCACGGGTATTCATCTCATCACCTCCCTATCAGGTAGGTGAGAGGCTTCTACTGTTTAAGCTAAAATTGCGTAGTCTTCGACCTTACGCGCATAATCGTTTTGCCAGTTGCTACTAACTACTTCCATCACAAATTTAATGGAACTACCCAGGGTGAGGATTGATTGGTCATTCCAAAGTAGTTCTTTCGCAAGTTCATGGCGGTCAACAACCATAACATCGGGTCGAAATGCTGTCATACCCAAGTTAGAAGGACGTAGCAATCCTCGCTGAAGGACAAACCAATTTAAACCTATGGCATCAATTTGGGCGCAGATTTTTGTGGTGGTAAAGGCTGAAACTTCTTCATGGTAGCCTGTTGCTTCCAAATCAAACACCTCTCCATCAATCAATTCGTAGCGGTTACTGTCACCATAACGGACGATAAAATCGCCAAAACTTAGTAACTGCTGTTGTATTGGTATTTCGGTTGCAATGGTCATAGGTCAACTTAGCCCCATCAATATCATCACTCTAGCATTTTCGCTAAATCCATCCACTCCGAATTAAAAAGCGATCGCTTCACAATTACTTGTGCTTGGAGATCGCTATTCCTGTGAGTTGTGATTTTTGGGCGATCGCTTAATAGTTATTGGTCTTTGCGATCGCCAATAACTGCATCGTTGACTTCTCTCGCATTATAATTAACGAGAAATACTCTGCCTCTAGGACGCGCCTCCTTAGAAGAAGCTCTTTCTGCACCTATGAAAGAGTTAGCTAATGCCTAAATTTAGTATACTAAAGTGAGCTTACTAAAATTTATGATACTATTTTAACTGTCAAACTGTTTGTTGGTGAATAAAAACCTTACTTCGTTCCTGTTTACTGATTATTATCATAAATTTATGTATAGCAAACTACAATGACTGCAAATACACAGTCAGCATTAGCAAAGTTACTCTGTGGAGACTTGGTGTCTGATGGAGAATCTGTTAATGAAATACTAAGTCATTTATCTACTTCAATTGATAATGTTGTTGAAGAGCTTGTAGCACTTTTAACACAAGAATCACCAAGTCCTAACCAAATCTCACTATTTGCCCCATTTTTAGGGAGAAGTATACTTGAACTGGGATGTACAGCCATGATTGCTAGACTAGATCCTTTTAGAGTTCTGGTAATTAGAGAACACCAGAACCAGCCTGATTATTCTAAAGACAAACCGAATAAGTCTTCTATTCATTGGCAAGGTGATGTTTTAGCGGAGAAAGTTCCTGATCTTTGGGCTAATAAATCGTTACAAAGCCCTACTAGAGCATTGCTCGGAGATTACTACAAAAAATTGATATGGTCTCCTAATTTTAATAAACTAATGGATTCCATCGCAGATGTCAGTGGCGACGATTGGATTGCGCGTCTTAAAATGAAAGAGTTTGAAAAGTTCTACAATGAAACTCTTCAAGATTTTTCAAGCCTATACTCTGAACTTTCTAAAGGAATACATCATGAAACGGTAATCCCTTTAAGTTCTGCTTTAGATCTAGCGACTACCAGATTTCTAATGGAAAAAACTGTTTGTAATATCGCTACACTTGGTCTATTTGTTAATGTGGTTAGTCACACTTTCAATAAACTCAATATGTCAGATGCGATCACCGCTTACAAAGAAATTCAAGAAATGGGAGTTTTCTAATGGTTAATGATAGTTCTGAGTATACGTCACTACTGATCTTAGCCGCAGAAGATTGTTCGGCTGAAGAGTTTGCTCAATTCCATTCTTTCTCAAAACAAGAGCAGCGTTTTATTTCTAATTTGATTGCTCATGGTCCAGTTCTATTAAAAGGCGCACGCGGCAGTGGTAAAAGCGCACTAATGATAGAAGCATCAAGAAAAATGTATCCTGAAAACAAGACAAGTGCTGCATTCGGGATATATATCAGCCTCCGTCATCTTGAACTACTTAGAAGTGAAGGTGAGAAATATGAAAAAACGTTGTGCCAGTTAATAATTGATGCCGTAAAGGAGACAATTATCAAATCAGAAAATCCATTTGAGTTTGAGGCTTTACCAAACATAACATCACTTCAGAAAGAGTTATCTGGTTTATCAAGTGCGTCTGGGAAAAGAATTGTTATTTTATTTGATGATGCAGCTCATATTGGTCGGGAAGCACCACTTCATGAGTTTTTTGATATGTTTCGGACTTTATCGAATAGTACAATATCGTGTAAAGCAGCTATTTACCCTGGAGTTACTAAATTTGGTACAAGATTCGATGTCTACAATGACGCTACTGTGATCGATGTTTCAAGAAATGACGAGCTAGAGGGATATAACAAGAACTTTGCTGAGATTGTTAGAAAAAGGTTCTTACATCAGCTTCCCGAAGAGTCTTTCTCTGGTCAACTGACTTTAGAAAAAGTTGCTGGATTTATGGGGCGGGCTGTACTTGGAAATATGAGGGGATTCTTATTTGCGTGGAATAGTCTTTCAGCTAACTGTAAAGACAACAAAATTAGTTTAGCTGATATTACCAAGACGCTGATAGACCTTGCGAGTAATTACTATTGGCCGTTGATTGATGAGCTTAAGCCAAAACTTGGTATTTACGCCCCAATGATTGATCCTGCAACTTCGATTGCGGAGTCGATATTTAAAGAGGCGGGCGGACAAAAAAAACAGAATGTACTCATTTTAAAAGAGATCGTACAACGTTTATCAAAGCCATTAGAAATACTAGAATATACTGGATTTATTTCAATTCGAGATGTTTCACGAGCAATGAAATCAAAAGGAAGAGGAACAAGATATAGTTTAAATCTTTGCACTTTATTGGAAAAAATTCCTGGAGCTAAAGTTACTAATCAAATTTACATTGAATGGTTAAATGAGAAAAATGAGAAAAATGAACCTTTAGAGTTGCACAAGGGAAGTGAATTGTTTAGGATTCCACTACCAGAATTACTTGGGTGCGGGGAAATGCTAATTTTAAATAGTGATATTAGCGTCCTAAAAAAATCTAAGACTTATCCTTATGGACTCACAGAACATAAAGTTAACATCCTCAAATCTGCCAACTATAATACTGTTGCTGAATTAGCAGAAGCTAGCGATGATGCTTTATTAAGATTGGGTGAAATAGGGGAGGGAACTTTAAAGAGGATTCGTAGTACTGTTGCTCAAGCTATTTGGATGTAGATATTTCTGTCAAATAACAATATAATGCAATATGATCAAAATCGAAGTTTTGCTTGGCGATCGCTATTACTGTGAGTCGTGATTTTTAGTTAATAGACATCAAATTCTCAAAAGGATGCCGATTTTTCCAGCGGTAAGTATTAAAGTCCCGAAAATCAACAGATAGAATCCGCCCATGCCCCAAATGTTCGGCAAGAATAATCAATGAAGCGTCCACTAAATCCATTGGCAGGGAACTATATTGATTCATCAATTCACTGATTCTTTTCCCATCTTGAACCTTGAGATCAAAAATCTCAAAAGCACCAATTTCTAAGCTATGAATAAACGTCTGTTGAGCATTTGTGTCTGTACGTTTTAAGAGAATATGACAAACTTCCGTAATCACACACCATGTTGTCACCAGAGGCTCATCAATCGTATCTAAAACTTCTTGAGCGAGAACATGATAATCATCACGGCGATTGATTAGTGCTATCCAAAAGCCAGAATCAACGATTACCATATTTTTCGTTAAGACTTTCAGTGAGATATTGCTTGTAATTAACCGACAAATCAGAGTCCCCTTCAGCACAACCAATCAGCCCTGATTCTCTAAGACGTTGCAAAGGTTTTACAGGGGATTCTTGATGTAATTTTTCATAATAAAGATCGATCGCCACTTTCATAATGTCAGACACACCTTGATTTGTCCGCTGGCGAATGTAATTAAACTTATTAGCGCGATCGCTATCGAGCCTTGCATTAACTCTCATATTTTTGCTTGTCATAACTCTGTATGACAATACTATAGCTCAAAAAATTCAAAGTTAAGTAGTTCTCAAATAGTTTCCTCATAGGGCGATAGCGTACCCTACGGGATCTTGCTACGCAAAGCGTCCCGGAGGGAACTAGCGCGACCTAGGAATCGCTATTCCTGTGAGTTGTGATTTTTAGGAGATCGCCTCAATTATCTATCTTTTGAAGGGTTTGCTGTAGGCGATCGCAAATATCTAACAAAAAATCCTGATTAAAACTGTTAGTGATTTATGATAAGGAAAGCAATGATAAATACTTGTCTTGGTAGAATAATTTGATCGTGTCAAAATTCTGACGCAATAAATTTTCAACTTGTGAAGTCGAACAGTTGCCAAGTCGAATCCAGATAACCTTCGGTGGATTCCCAAATACTAGGCTGAGGTCGTGCATATCTGAATCTTTTGAGACAATCATCAAATCGTTCAACTTAGCATAATCCCAAACGATGGGATCAATAGTTGATTTCATTTCAACATCCCGAACGTGTAGCGAATTTGGGAAAATGTCGTTCAAGCCCAGCGGTAACTTTGGAGATAGATTTTCGTCAAAAAGTAATTTCATGCTGATATTGATGCAGTCATAAAACGACGTTCGCGGTCTGCTGCATATGCAATGCAGGCTTTAAAATCTTCCCGTGTTAAATCGGGAAAATCTTCGAGTATTTCTGCTTCTGTCATATCAGAGGCTAGGTATTCAAGCACTTCATAAACAGTAATTCGCAAGCCACGCACACAAGGCTTACCACTACGTTTATTTGGTTCAATTGTGATGTAATTTCGGTAGTTCATAAATTATCTTAGTCATACTTACTTATTTTAGAGATAGCGATCTTGATTTTATGTATCATCAATCGACAAACTCGTCTTAATTATAGCTATAACTTACATTATTGCTCAGATATCTCAGGCGATAGCGAAGCGCGACCCAGGAATCGCTATGTTTGACAACCAAGAAAAAGGAAATAAGCGATCGCTACAGTCCGCCGCTAACTACTATACTTCAAACATGAGCCATAATAAATGAAGCCAAAACTCTATAAACTACCAACTACCAAAAAGTTTGACTTATGCTAATCCAGAAGATAGTTGAAGAACTGCAAGATATACCCGAAGAGAAATTAGCCCAACTATACAATATCATTCACTATTTTCGACTAGGTTTAAATCAAGAACGTAGACAACCCCGAACCCCTAGGTTATTAAAAGGAAAACTTAGCGAAGCTTTTTTTGAACCACTACCGGAAGAGGAACTCCAGCAATGGGAATAAGCTACCTATAACCTTTTGCTGGCTCAGACAATATCATCAGGTATTAAGACGCTCATAATCAAGCTTGTAGTTGTAATTTATATAATTTTAGCATTTCTTCATGTATAAGTTAATTTTGACACAACACCTATAAAAAAATGGCAAATTAGAAAAATTAAGCTAATTTTAAATTATTTATTTCCCCAACCTTTAACAACTGTGAGTCTTGTACTATTAAATTCCAGGGATATTTTACAAACTATAGTCGTCAAATATGTACTAGATAAGTTAAAGATGGAAATAACGGACAATTAACCCTCAAAGGTTGCTTTTCCCATTCTCATGCATAATCACTGCACCTAAGAGTTGAGGAATTTTCCCCCTGTTGGGTAGTTTGTGTAAGTATACAATCACTGCTGAGGCGTGATATTTCATCTTGACATTTCGCAAAAATTAACCCAACTTAACTATTTAGCTGCATAGCTATTATTCTTTTTAAATTTCCATGTCAATTCTCGTTATCGTCGAATCTCCCACAAAAGCTCGCACCATTCGCAACTACCTACCAAAAGACTATCTGGTAGAAGCCTCAATGGGTCATGTCCGTGACCTTCCCCAGTCGGCCAGTGAAATTCCCGCCGCCGTCAAAGGGGAAAAATGGGCGCAGCTTGGGGTCAATGTAGAAGCAGACTTTGAACCGATTTATGTCGTTCCCAAAGACAAAAAGAAAATTGTCACTCAGCTTAAAGAAGCCCTCAAAGGCGCAACTGAACTGATTTTAGCTACAGACGAAGACCGAGAAGGGGAAAGCATTAGTTGGCATTTATACCAATTGCTCAAGCCCAAAGTGCCGACAAAGCGCATGGTATTTCATGAAATTACCAAGGAAGCTATTCAAAAAGCTTTGAAAGACTGCCGTAATATTGATGAGCAGGTAGTTCGCGCCCAAGAAACCAGAAGAATTTTAGACCGATTAGTAGGATATACCCTATCGCCGCTACTGTGGAAAAAAATTGCCTGGGGGTTATCCGCTGGGCGAGTGCAATCTGTAGCAGTACGTCTATTAGTAATTAAAGAACGCCAGCGTCGGGCTTTCCATGAAGGCACATACTGGGATTTAAAAGCCAGTCTAGAACAGGAAAAAAGTCCCTTTAGCGCGGTTTTAGTGACTCTTGGCGGTACGAAAGTTGCCACAGGCAGCGATTTTGACTCAACCACTGGCAGAATTACCGCCGGGCGTAATGTTGTATTACTCAACGAGGAAGAAGCCGAAGCCCTAAAAGCCCGCCTAGAAGGGAAAACTTGGACAGTGGCGGATATGGAAGAACGTCCTGTCACCCGCAAACCAGCGCCACCGTTCACTACTTCCACACTGCAACAAGAATCTAACCGCAAGTTGCGCTTATCGGCACGGGATACGATGCGAGTGGCTCAAAATTTGTATGAGCAGGGGTATATTACCTACATGCGGACAGATTCGGTACATTTGTCCGACCAAGCGATTACTGCTGCCCGTGCTTGTGTGGAGCAAAAATATGGAAAACAATACCTTAGTCCCCAACCTAGACAATACACGACCAAGTCTAAAGGCGCACAAGAAGCTCACGAAGCCATTCGTCCCGCTGGTAGTAGTTTCCGCACACCCCAAGACACAGGTTTAGCTGGACGAGAATTTGCTGTTTATGATTTGATTTGGAAGCGCACCGTCGCCTCACAAATGGCTGACTCTCGCCAAACTCAAGTTACTGTGCAAATCCAAGTTGAAGACGCTGGTTTTCGTTCCTCTGGTAAGCGCATAGATTTTCCTGGCTACCTCCGCGCCTATGTCGAAGGTTCGGATGATCCTGAAGCCGCTTTAGAAGACCAAGAAGTAATTCTACCTGCGCTGAAAGTTGGTGATCATCCCAAATGCAATGAACTGGAAGCGGTAGGTCATGAAACCCAACCTCCCGCCCGTTACACCGAAGCAACTTTGGTGAAAACCTTAGAAAGTGAAGGTATTGGTCGTCCTAGTACCTACGCCAGTATTATTGGCACAATCATTGATAAAGATTATGCCCAATTGGTGAATAATGCCCTAATTCCCACTTTCACGGCTTTCGCTGTGACTGATTTACTGGAAAAACATTTTCCAGATATTGTTGACCCTAGTTTTACTTCTAAAATGGAGCAAACCTTGGATGAAATTTCCACGGGTGAAACTCAATGGCTACCCTACTTAAAGAAATTTTATCTTGGTGAACAAGGTTTAGAAACTTTGGTGAAGGAACGGGAAACCGAAATTGATGCCAGTAAAGCTAGAACTGTAGAACTAGAAAATTTAGATGCTAAAGTCCGCATTGGTAAATATGGTCCTTATATCGAAGTTACCAATGGTGAGGAAGTAATTACCGCTTCTATCCCCAAAAACCTCACCCCGGCTGACCTGAACCCCAAACAGGTGGAAATCCTCCTCAAACAAAAAATTTCCGGACCTGACCAACTCGGTCGTCACCCGGAAACTGGAGAACCAATTTATATCAAACTTGGTACTTATGGTCCTTATGTTCAATTAGGCGATAAAACTGAGGAAAATCCTAAGCCTAAACAAGCTTCTTTACTCAAAGGTGTGACACCGGAAACCGTCACTTTAGATATGGCTGTGGGTTTATTATCTCTCCCCCGTGCTTTGGGAACTCACCCCGAAACTGGTGGCAAAGTCCAAGCTAGTTTAGGAAGATTTGGCCCCTATGTTGTCCATGACCAAGGGAAGGAGGGGAAAGATTACCGTTCTCTAAAATCTACGGATGATGTCTTGACAATTTCCTTGAATCGTGCTTTAGAATTATTGGCAGAACCGAAAAAAGGACGGGCTGCTGCTAAGAGTAAGTCTAAAGAAGCTTTACGGGAGTTGGGTACGCATCCAGAAGATGAGTCACCAGTCAATATCTATGATGGTCCCTATGGTCCTTACATTAAACATGGGAAAACTAATGCCAGTCTTCCTGAAGGTGAATCAGTAGAAAATATCACGCTATCTACAGCAATTGAATTACTTTCAGCCAAAGCATCTACAAAATCTCCCCGCAAAACCACTAAATCAACTACTAAGTCAACTGCTACTAAATCAACAACTACTAGAGGAAAAAAGAAAGACGTAGCAAGTTAGGGGCAGGGAGCAGGGAGCAGGGGAAATTTTTTCTGTTTTCTTCCTCCCAACAACCAACAACTGTACGGGCGAAGCATTTGGAGAACTATTTTTGGCAATGACCGATAATTTATCTTCCAAATGCTTCGCCCCTACTGACAACCGATAACTGACAACTGACTCCCAAACTTCTATTCCCTATCACCAATTACCCATTACTAATTAAGGATGTGATAATCTAATAAGTAAGGGAGAACACAAAATTAAAATTTCATAGTAGGACTTACCATACTTGTGGAAATGTGTCAACCCTGCCAATGCTAGAAGTGCGATAATACGCCAGTTTCTGCGAACCGGTTAAATAAAATTGAGGTACTATCTCAGGAGCGGTCAGTTTAATGGATTATATAGAAAAGGTGCTGGAAAAGCTGAAAGAATTAGCGCGGAAGTTAATTGATAGTCTGCTAGGTCCAGAGGCTGAACCGGAACCGGAACTGATTCCGATTCCTGTACATGAACGTTCTATGCGCCGTCGCTAAAGTTTTTAAGGTGTGAGAGTTGAATTTTCCAGCTTTAAGTGTTCTTGTGCTGCACGGTCCAAATCTAAATTTGCTAGGACTCAGAGAACCGGGAATTTATGGTTCTTTAACTTTAGCAGAAATTAATCGCTTGTTAGAGTCTAAAGCAATGGAACTACAAGCCGAAATATTGCCCGTGCAGTCAAATCATGAAGGGGTTTTAGTAGATGCTATACACGGGGCATTAGGAAAGCATCAGGGGATTGTCATTAATGCTGGGGCTTACACTCATACTAGTGTAGCTTTGAGGGATGCGATCGCTGCCGTTAATTTACCTACTGTCGAAGTACATCTAAGTAATATTTATCGTCGGGAAGATTTCCGCCATCATTCTTATATCGCACCAGTGGTAATTGGCCAAATCAGTGGCTTTGGCGCTCAAAGTTATTTGTTAGGCTTACAAGCACTGGTGTACCATTTAAGGCAGTAATTAGGTGACAGGTGACAGGGAAGAAGAAGTAATTACCAATTACCAATTACCAATCACCAATCACCGATTAAAAATTATGCGTTATTCTCTTGTGAATCGGGTTAGGGGAACTTTTCTGGGAGCTTTCTTGGGAGAGGGTTTATCTAGCCAGAATAGTTTTAGATTGGGTAAAATTGCGGTTTTGGGGACGGAAAGTTTAATCAGTTTGGGCAGGTTAGATGTAGATGACTGGTTAAAGCGTCAAGAACAAGCAGGTATTGAATTAGAAACAAATATTAATTTCTGGGGACAAATAATTCTCGCTACATTACCAGTGGCGATTTTTTTTCATGACAATACCGATAGAATGCGAGAAAATATTTTAGACGTGCAAAGGATATTCAATTGGCAACATGAGCCGATGATCAGAGATGCTAGTTTAATTATAGGATATGCGATCGCTCAATCCCTGAATGAAAAACTTAACCCCCACAGCCTGATTTCGGAAACAGTGAGTTTTTTAGATAAAACATCAACTTTATTACCACAAGAATTAATAAAAGTCAATAATTTATTAAAAAAAGGGGTGGGACTAGAAACAGCACAAAGGGAATTGAGTAGTCCAGAAAAATTAATTAGCAATATTGGTTTAGCTTTTTACTGCTTTGGGAGTACATTAGAAGACTTTCCCCTGACCGTATTAAGAGCTAATCAAAATCACAATTTTGCCAATCAAAATATTACAGGTGCAATTGCTGGAGCATTATCAGGCGCGTATAACAGTACAGTTGGTATACCTGTAAATTGGCAAATTTCTCCGTCAGTCACTAACTCCCCGGCTTGGGGACTTGAGAGTTTTGTCCAAATGTTCACATTAGCCGATACAATGATGGCGGTGTGGTCTGGAGTATATGACTTGAGCGATAATTGTGGCGAATTTGTGGACACAGGGTATACTATCTTTGCTGCTCCTCATATTATCCGTAGACGTTGAAATGATCTGATTCAACAAAGGTTAATTAACGGTCAAATGGGAACTGCTATCACTCCCTAACTTTTTATCCAGCTAGAGTGGCGTTCGCGGTAGCATGGCGGAGACATCAGCCATCTTTGGGGTATTTCGCGGAAGGAAAGATGAAAACGCAGCGATTTTTGCAATCCTTGAGCCAGCAACTAAGGCAATGGCAGCGGCAGTATAAAGTGCTATTCCGAAAAGGAAAGTATCAGCATAAACTGCATGGGAATTTTCTAAAAAATCTACTTCTGTATTTATCAGCAAATAGTCATCAAGGAAAACAAGGCAAACAGAGACAGACACAACAATCAACTGTTAAATTAGTTAAGAAAACTCGTGGTATTGATAAATTTATTCTTCTATGGATACATCAAAAACGCTCTTCAATAATTTTGGTATTGGCAATCTTATCACTCACAAGTGTAATGGGACATGGTTTATATAACCAACCAAGAATGAAAGTTGATAATATTGCTTTACAAACATTTACTGCTCCTTTCACAGATGATGTTGAAGATCAGCAAGAAACAGAACAGAAACGAAAAGATGCTATAGATAAATCTGTGCCTGTTCTCATGATTGATAACCATATAAATGAACAAATTAATGAACAGGTGGAAAAATTTTTAGATACAACTAATGAACTTAGGGATATAGTTGACGGGTTTCCATTTTTTGATCCTGCCGTTTTATCAATTTCTATCCAACGTTATCTTAGGGCTTTTCCTGAATCAGAATGGCAAAAGCTGAAAGTAACTTTAGAAAATAATAGAAAACAAAATTTAAAAAAGCAAAATTCAAAATTTTTGTTGTCTCCACAAATATCATCAAGTTTTCCGGTATTGCAATTGTCTAAACCTTTTCCTATTTATGAAAAGCAGAGTGATGAAGCTAGTTTTATTCAAGCATCATCAGAACTAGAAGCTTATCAATTTACTGGATCAGAATCTAATTTTTCAGCATTGATTACCAAAATCTCTCAAGTTAGACAAAAATATAATCAAGCAATTGAGAAAGCATCACAAATAGAAACTGGACAACTTAAAAATTTTTATACAGAACCTATTGTTTTAGATTTAACTGATGATGATTGGTTAAAAACACAAGCTGGAATTCATAAAATTGCCGAGCGAATTCTTGCCCAAGGTATATATGCTGGATTACCTAAAACTATTTTGAATAATGCAGTTAATTTGCAAGTGCAATCATCTGTACCTAGTGAAGCTGAACCCCTAGTAACAAAATTATTATTAGCCGTACTACAACCAAATCTTAAACAAGACGAAGCCCAAACAGAACAACAAGATGAACTGGTAGCTAATCAAATACCATCTGTAATGATCCGGGTGAAAAAAGCAGAGGTAATTGTTAGTAAAGGAGAAAAAATTACTAAATGGAAATTTCAGGTATTAGAACATTATCGCCTGATTGGCCGCCAAGTGAATTGGATGGGTTTAACAATTGTCGGTATGGTTGTTACTGGAGGAATTCAGATTTTTGTCTGGATAGAAAGAAAAAGTCATAACTATTTGCGACAACGCGATCGCCTATTAGTTTTACTTCTTAGCCTCAGTGTTCCTGGAGTATTGGCAATGAGTTTACCCTATACTACTTGGAGTGCTATTGGTTTATTATTAGGCAGTTTCTATGGACCAACTGTAGGGATAACAGTAGTGGGGTTATTGTCGCTGATACTTCCAATTACCACAGATACAAATATTCTGGTATTGTTGGCTGGGGCTATGGGGGGAATGTTAAGTAGTTATGTCGCTCATAGATTGCGATCGCGTGAAGAATTAGCATTATTAGGTGTTGTCTCTGCCTTAACCCAAGGTGGTGTATTCTTACTATTAAAAATCCTCACAGGTGGGGTATTTGGTTCGGGTTGGTATATCTTCCAAGAAGCAGGTTTGTTTGCTGTATCTGGCTTGTCTTGGAGTATTGTGGCTTTGGGTTTAAGTCCTTATTTAGAAACATTATTTGATGTGATTACTCCTATCCGCTTGGCAGAATTAGCTAATCCCAACCGCCCATTATTAAAGCGACTAGCTACGGAAACTCCAGGAACTTTTCAACATACTTTATTAGTGGCAACTCTAGCTGAAGCTGCGGCTAAACAATTGGGATGTAATGTAGAATTAGTTAGGGCGGGAACTCTATATCATGATATTGGCAAAATGCACGATCCCTTGGGATTTATTGAAAATCAAATTGGCAGTCCCAATAAACATGAAACAGAAATTCAAGATCCTTGGAAAAGTGCCGAATTGATTAAAAAGCACGTGACGGAAGGGGTAGTAATGGCGAAGAAACACAGTTTACCAACGGCAATTCAGGCTTTTATTCCCGAACATCAAGGAACAATGGCGATCGCTTATTTTTATCACCAAGCCCAACAAATAGCCCAAAAAAATCCCCATATCATCGTAGATAAAGCAGATTTTTGTTATGATGGTCCTATCCCCCAATCACGGGAAACAGGAATCGTCATGTTAGCGGATTCTTGTGAAGCCGCATTACGCAGTCTTAAAGATGCAACTCCAGAAAAAGCATTGAATATGCTGAATAATATTCTCAAAGCAAAATGGCAAGATGAACAATTAATAGATTCAGGCTTGACAAGAGAAGAAATGCCAAAAATTGCCCAAATATTTGTGGATGTTTGGCAACAATTTCATCACAAACGCATTGCTTATCCTAAGTCAAAAGCTGGTAATTTGTAGTTAAGATTAATCTGCATAGAATTAGAATTTAAGAATAATCAAACGCAGATAAGCGCAGATAAACGCAGATAAGGACGGATGAATCACAGCAGATTGCAGATTAATGAGGTACAGGATCTAAATTCAAAGCCAGACAGCAAGCCAGTTTTACTCCTTATTCATTCTTCCTTCTTCCTTCTTCATTCTGACTCCTGACTCCTGACTCCTGACTCCTTTATTCCTGCTGTATTCATACTTAACGGTTAAACTAGAGATAGAAAAATGACAATAGGAAGATTATGATGAGCGATCGCGACTATACCTTAATTATTGACAAAAGCGGTAGTATGTCCACACCCGACCAAGCGGGTGGAAGAACTAGATGGAAGATAGCTGAAGAATCTACCATTGCTTTAGCCAGAAAGTGTGAAGAATTTGATCCTGATGGCATTACAGTTTACGTTTTTTCCGGCAGATTTAAACGTTATGAAAATGTTACTGCTGCTAAAGTAGCCCAGATATTTCAGGAGAATGATCCATCAGGTACGACTAACTTAGGAAGTGTACTCCAAGATGCCCTGAATAACTACTTTGAGCGCAAAGCCGCCGGTACTACCAAACTGAATGGAGAAACGATTTTAGTCATTACTGACGGTGAACCAGATGATCGCAAAGCCGTATTTGAAATTATCATTCGTGCTACCCAACAAATGGAAAAAGATGAAGAATTAGGAATTTCCATGATTCAAGTCGGTTCAGATCCTCAAGCCACCAAATTTCTTAAAGCCTTAGATGATCAATTACAAAGTGTTGGTGCTAAATTCGATATTTGTGATACCGTAACTTTAGATGATTTAGAAGACATGAGTTTAGCTGATGTTTTAATGAATGCCATCACTGATTAATTAACAAAAATTCCTAATATCTGGAGAGTTTAGTCATGCTAGAAAACCGTGATTACACCTTAATTATTGATAAAAGCGGTAGCATGGCTACCCCAGATCAAAAAGGTGGTAGAACTAGATGGGCAACAGCACAAGAATCTACTTTTGCATTAGCCAGTAAATGTGAACAACTTGATCCAGATGGCATTACTATTTACTTGTTTTCTGGGAAATTTAAACGTTATGAAAATGTCACATCTGCCAAAGTAACACAAATTTTTCAAGAAAATGATCCTTCAGGAACAACAGATTTAGCGGGTGTTTTGAAACACGCTACTGATGATTATCTACAACGTAAAGCCTCTAGTAAAAGTCAACCCAATGGGGAAACAATTTTAGTAGTTACTGACGGTGAACCAGATGATCGCAAAGCCGTCATGAAGGTAATTATTGAAGTTTCTCGTCGTCTGGATAGAGATGAAGAATTAGCTATTTCCTTTATTCAAGTCGGTAATGATGCTCAAGCTACCCGCTTTTTGAAAATCTTGGATGATGAATTGCAAAGTGCAGGTGCTAAGTTTGATATTTGCGACACTATCACAATGGATGATATGGAAGATATGAGTTTATCAGAAGTTCTCCTCAATGCCATTAATGACTAGCACCGCAAGGCGGAATTAAAAATTAACAATTAAAAATTAAAAAAGCTTGCTGAATATTGCTTTTGACTTTTGACTTCCGCCTTGCGGTACTATTACCGTCGTGAATTAAAAATTAAAAATGATCCCCCAACTTTCACATCAATTCATAATTTGATGAAAACAGAAGTCGGGGATCTTATATTTTTTAGGAATTACAAATATGGATTCCATTGACAAGCTATTAGCTGAACTCAAAACTGAATATACAGAACCAAAAACCACACCACAACAAAATAATTTAACCCCAGTTAAATCGGTTTCACCCACAATCAAATCAGATGTATTCATAGATAAATTGTTATCAGAAGTACAAGCTGATTTGGCGGAAAATAAAACTGCATATATCCAATCCAAACCCACAGAACCACAGAATAATTTACAAACCATTCAATTTGTCCATTTACCTGATACTAAATCTGATGTATCTGTAAATAACTTATTAGCAGATGTACAAGCTGATATTTTGGCAAAAGATGCGGCTGAGGCACTGCAAAAACAAGAAGAATTAACACAGGAGAAAATTCGTCAAGAAAAACTTCAAGCTAAACAAAAAGCAGCTTTAGAAAAAACTGCTAAACAATGGTTAGCTAAATTAGATCCATTATCATCAGAAGGATTATGGTTTGAAAGATTTGCTGAAAGTTATCCTCACAAATTAGCAGCCGCAATTGATTATTTACAAACTAATTCCTAAATTTCAATTTACCGCTAATTTCTGGTTTTTGCCTTCACCAAATAGAACGAAAGGCACGGAAGCCACTTGGCAATAGATGCGTGGAGGAAGTGCCAACGGCGTTCGCGGAGCGTGCCGGAGGCTCTATTTATTCGCAATCAAGATTCTCAACCATGATGCGGGTCTTCTATGTATCGTCTAATTGTATCTGCCCAAACCTGACCTGCCGTCGAATAAAAATAACTGTTAGTCCATAGGCTAGGAAGTTTTAATAACTCCGGGAACTCTTTTCTCAATAGATAAGATGACCGACCTTTAAACGCCTTAATAACTTGGTTAATGGCTATATCCGGTT
>NZ_JAQMTJ010000190.1:0-8224 GCF_028330815.1 Dolichospermum lemmermannii CS-548 | reverse complement strand
TCCATCAGCGATTCTTAAAAATACTTCTCCATTAGGATTTAGATTATAACCATGAGCTACAATATTTCTAAGCCCACTAATGTTATCTAATTTAACCCAAGCTTCTATGGTAATTTTACCAGTAATATTTAAGTTCGTTGGATTTCCTAAATTGACATAATCATCACCTCCATCAAAGAATAAAGCAGTACGAGCAGTAATTTTCCCTTCACTACTATCATTACTGCCAATATAAACAGTGACAGGTTGTGTCGGTTGACTGTTGAGTTTAACAGTATAAGTTAAGAATCCACCATTTTCAGAAGTGGAAGTTGCTGTTTGGCTGGGTGTAATTGTTAATCCGGCTGTGTCATTATCTTTAATCGTCAAAATCGTCAAATTAGTAGCACTATCATCAACTTGATAGTTTGTTCCAGCTTTTAAAACGATTTTTACGCTTTCATCGGTTTCATCAACTTTGTCATCTATGGTATTAACCATGATGGTTGCACTACTCTGACCTTGGGCAATATTAACAGCCTGGAATTGGTAATAATTTGTTTTAGTTGTGCTATTTGTAACGACTAAATCTAAATCTCCATCTCCATCTAAATCTTTGTATTCTTTAGTTCCAGTCAAACTATTAACATCTGTAGGAGTCAGTTCAACACCATTTGTTGTTTCTTTCAAATAGACTTGATTCGCTGCTGGTACAGTATAATCTTCACCATATTTAAAATCTTTTCCATCTACTGAATAGAAAATTAAATTTCCACCAGTACCAGCAGTCTGACTCAAATTAACAGTTAGATTGATTTGATTTCCTTCAGTAAATTGTGTTGCGGTTAAAGCACCAAGGCTTACTTTTGGACCTGTACTACTGTTAGTAATACTAGTTTTGATAATATTATCATCGTCATCTAAATTGGTGATGGCGATAGATGTGGATACATTATTGTATTGAGTATCGGTACTGGTTGCCTTAGCTGTCACTTTATACTTGATGTCGCCATCTACCTTGTTAGTTTCAGTAGTGGGATCATCCAATCCTGTTACCGTGACGGTTTGATACTGATCCCAGTTTTCTGGGGTAAAATTCAAGGAAGATTTAGAGAATATTCCTTCTGTAGTATCAATACCTGTAAATGTGATAGTTACATTTGCTGTGGGTTTGGATGAGAGACGAACACCAAAGGTATCTGTATTTTCGTTTTTCGGTAAAGCAACATCAACAGTTCCATCAGACTTGACGGTGACAGTACCAAGATTTACACTTCCCTGTGCATTACTTGATTCTTTCAAGATTGCTTTAAGGGTGGAGTTGGCAGAGATACCAGAAATATTTACCTTACCTGCATCTATAGCTGTCTGGGTAAGGGAAATTTCTTTAACTAGAGTGCCAGTTTGTTGATCAAAGAGTTGAAGAATATCACCACTGCGGGGATAGGGTTCAGAAGTGATGAGGGAGTCAAACTTTTCCGTATAGGTTGTAACATTATTAGAAACAACAGCATTGGAGAGTACAATCCCTGCTTCATCATCATCAGTAATGTTCAGGGTGGCTGTTGTTTGACTACCTAATCTGTAACCCGTTGCTGGGTTTAGTAGTGTAATGGTAACTTGTTCATTACTTTCAGCAATATCATCATTGATGGGGTAAATAGGAATAACCGCGCTGGTTTCTCCAGAAGCGATGTTAATCTCATATACTCCGCTTGCTACGCTACGAAGTTGTGTAGAAGGAATAATCTCCTTTGAACCGTTGGGAGGTTGCCATGATAATTGGATGGTGCCAAGTCCACCACCTTCGTAGTATTCTAGTTTGATGTCGTACAGTTTGCCTTGTTCAAGGTTAATGGTGCCACTATTTTCCGTTGCCGCATGACTAGTCCAATTATTAATAATTTGCTGACCATTGACCCACAGCCGTACACCATCATCTGAATTGGTAAAGAAGGTATATTGCCCTGTTACCGTTGGCTTTAACGAACCTGTCCAACGAACGCTGAAGTTATCAGCACTGACAACACCCACAGCAGGAGAACTATATGCCGAAGGGAAGTTTACTTGAGAATCAATACGGGATAAAACTTTTGTACCTGTTAGATCTGTGCTGTTATAGTATTCCCCCAATAACCCATTATTAGATACATTCCACACGGGAGTGTAATCTTTACCTGCTTCTGCACTTCCTGACAATTGATACTGAACACTCAACCCAGCCGCTGGAGCAGGCGCATTTAAATTAATAACAAATTGCCCTGGTTGAATATCACCTTCATTAACATCGTTTAACTTACTAATAGTTACCACTGGGGTGACAGCTATAGTATCAGTGGTGCTTCCTTCTGTGATTCGTACTTTGTCAGATGGAGTATTAGTAAAGGGGAAAGTTGCATTAGTGGTGAGATAGTTGGGAACACTAACAGTAATACTATTACTAACATTAGTTCCGGTAACGCCACTTAAAGTAACAGATTGAGGAGTATCCCACGCGCTGGGTTGTATTGTTACAGATGTGGTATTTAATGTTCCTAAACCGGATGTGAGAGTTAGAGTTACCGCGCTGGTGGGTTGACTGGTTAATTTTACTTGAAATGTCACCTTGCCATCTTTACCAACTATTAATTTATTAAGGTTTGAAACTTCCTGACCATCTTGATCAAGCAGAATAACGCCCTTTTGATATGCCTGATTATCTTTGATAGTGATAGTAGCTGTACTATTAGTACCTACCTTATAGTTATAGCCAATGGCATCACGTTCAGTTTGAGAAAGAGAGCCATTATTATCTGTTGAGAAATTAGGATTATTTTCAAAGCTAGGTGCATATTCAACAGAATCTTTATAAGGAGTCCAATCAGTCCCATTTTGCAAAGTTCCATTGTTATTATTAGCTGTCATATCTAATAGTGTTTGGGCTACACTTTCATGACGTTTATAATAACCAACTAAACCAGTTTCATTACCATTGAAAAGCTGATTTTTGTTATTTTGGATATCTTGTTGGCTACGTGCTACATTCCAGATGCGGACATCAGAAATTTGACCTTTAAATTGATTTTTAATCTCAGTAGACCAGACTCCACCGCCTATTTTAAAGGTATCTGCCGATGTTCCATAATTTGTGGTAGCAGAACCACCTTTTTTAACTTCTACTCCATCCAGATAAAGGATGACATTTTGTCCATTACCAACGACAGCTACGTGATGCCATTCATTTAGAGGATAAGAAGTATCTGCTGTCAATGATCCACCATTGCTTGTCCATACTGAAAGTTTCTGGGATGAAAACCCAAATTCAATAACATCATTTTGCCCGAATAGACTATTTAACCCTGTTGTGGGTATGGAATCAGCTTTTACCCAACCTTCCATAGTGAAGGCTGAGAGATTATTCATTAAACTCTTTGTAGTAGAAATATAATCATCTACTCCATCAAATTTGAATGCCCATTCTGTCCCTACATAATTCCCATCATTATTGGCATCGAAAATATCAAAATTAGTCGGACGCAAGGTGATAGTTACATTTTCATCCCCCTCAACTACCGCATCGGATAAAGCACTAACATAGATACGATCTGATGTTTCTCCTTTAGGAATAATAATCCCATTTCTTTCTGTTTTAATATCAGTAGAAACTCGACGAGTACGAGAGTTAAAATAGTCTATGTTTTGAGTTGCAGTACCAGCCGAAATATCATACTCTACCCATAATCCTTGGGGTCCTTCAAAGGGCTTGTCTAATTTAACTTCTACATAACCAATTTGAGGGGCAGGATTATTTATAGAATTAGATGAGTCTAAATTAGGAGTACCTCCAAATAATTGGAATTCTGCTAATTGGGTATCACTATTATTACCATTATTAGCAGTAATATTCAGGCGATAATAACTATAACTGGTGCTATTATTAAGAGTAAAACTCTGAGTTTGGAATCTACTACTAAAGGTTTCGTTATTACGAGTATCTAAATTTGTCCAATTACTTCCATCATTTGACCCTTGTAAAATCCAGTTTTTGGGATCTCTTGTTGGAACATCATTAGCCGAAGTAATTTTATATTCAGTAACTACATAGGATTGATTGTTATTAAACTGATACTGTAGCCACCCCTTATTAGCAGAAACTAACCATTTAGTACTAGTTACATTGTCAAAAGCTTGCGCTTTTCCTTCATAAACACCGGCATTCTCACCAGATGCTGTAATAGTTCCTGCTAGATTAGTAACATCGCCAAGGTAAATTAACCCTTGATTATTAGTTGTAGCATCATTTAAGTTACCTTCAAATTGCCAGTAACCAATTAATCCCTGTTCACTGCCTTTGAGGGGATTTAACATATAACTTTGAATTTCAGTCTGAGTGCGTGCTACATTCCAAAGCCGCACTTCATCAATAGCTCCAACAAAGTTATCATTACTAGCGACTTTACCAATGGTTAACTGTTTTGCAGAAATATTTGTGCCTATAAAGGTTGTATCTTTAACAAGTTCAACTCCATTCACATAAAGTTTATATTCTTTCCCATCAAAGGTGGTGGCTACATGATTCCAACTACTAGGATTAAGAGCATTAGTAACAGAAAATGTTTTATTACCAATACCTACTTTGATTGTAGTTTTGTTTTCAACCCAAATACTAGGATAATTGTCAAAGCCTAAAATTCCCTGTTGAGTATCATTAGTTAGATTGGCAAAAATCCAAGCCTCTTGGGTAAATTGACCAGTTTTGGTCAGATCAAGACTATTATTGCTAGGAATTGTGACATAATTACTACCATTGAGGTTTAATGCTGCTCCTAAACCTTCAATGGTGCTACCAAAGCCAAAGCCTTCAGTGGGGTTAACAACGGTTCCTAATGTGACGGTGGGTTCGTTATCGGTAATTGTTACGGTAGCTGTTGCTTTAGTAGTATCAACTCCATAACCATCATTTAGGTTATTAGTTCCGCTAGTAGATAAATCTTTCTGATTATCCAATAAAGTAATAGTTACAGTTTCGTTTCCTTCCCAAACTTCATCATTAACTCGCTCTACGGTGATTTTTATCTCGTTAATATTGATATTTGTATCAGATGGGATATTCTGAATGCTATAAACGCCATTAGTATTAATATCGCTAGGACTTAAAGTTCCTTTAAACGTATCAATTTTTCCTGATGAGTTATATCCTTGATATGTGAGTTTATAATCAGACCCTTTTTTGGTAGCAACATATTCGCCCCATTTTGCAGTGCCTTCAACCTTAAAATAAAGGTTAAAGGTTTGAGGTGGAGTTTTATCTAACTTAATAGTAAACTCGCCATTGCCATTATTACCTTCAGTTAAATCTTTATTACCTTCAGTATTACCTTCAGTTAAATCTTTATTACCTTCAGTATTACCTTCATTTAAATCTTTTGTTTTTACAATCGAGATCAGAGGTTCGTTATCCTGAATTGTTGCAGTTGCAATACCAGTGCCTACTTGATAATTAACACTAGGTAAAAGTGTTACTGTCAAAGACTCGTTCGGGTCATAGATATTATCGTTAAAAATAGGAACAAAGCTAGTGCTAGTGCTATTGAGAGTTATCATCTGTACCGGATTCGTTTGTTCATAAAGAAAATCACTTCCTAATGTAGCCCCATTAGTGCTACTGATATAGTAGTAAACATCTGTATTAGTTGTTAAACCACTGATACTGAAAGCATTACCTGGTCCTTCAGACACTATTCCATTTGTCCCTAGTGGCGTAATGTTAATGATGGGGCCTGAATCATTAATCTGCCCAGTTCCCGAAGACCTGGCACCGGAATTGTCATTTTTAACGAATATTGCCTCGCCTATACCATACGGATTGCGTGTGGATGATCCATTCCAAGTAGTATTGTCAGTAAAACTACTATTGAAAACTTTTAATTTTGCGCCGTTATCTTCACGGACAAAAATTGCACCACCTAAACCACCACCAGGGAGACCTGTACCGCCACCACCGCCAGTACGGTTAGCTACGTTTCTCTTAGTGTCAGCTACGCCTCGATTACCACTACTACCAAAACCATTAACCCAGGCACCTCCCGTTCCACCGCCTCCACCATTACCAGGAAGTCCTCCTACAAATTCATTATCGTTATAGTTCCAGTACGAAATACCGCCACCGCCGCCGCCGCCACCGCCACCGCCGCCACCAAAACCACCAAAACCACCATTACCACCATTACCAGCAGCATTTAGATACTTTTCCGCCTCCCACCGATCAAAAAAGTAGCCGCCGGCACCGCCACCACCACCAGCGCCGCCTCCTTGTCCAAATGAACCATTAGCGCCATTATTCCCCTGGCTACCATTAGATCTGTTATAAGTGTGATTTGAGAAACTGGCACCAGACGGCATATTATAATTACCCCAGTAACTAAATTGACCTCTTGCACCGCCTGAGCCGCCTGATGCTCCTGAACCTAAATTGAGGACACCAGTGACATTAAAGCTACCACCAGCACCACCTGAAGTTCCATTTTCCCCCGTAGAATGAGTCCTCATTTGCTGGCCATGATGAACCCATTCGATCAGTGCGGCGGAACCGCCTTGACCAGCATTACCTGTAGAATTACCACCCTGGGCTTTATTCCTAAAGAAGGTGCTGTTACTAATGCCTACATTACCACTATTGATAAAAATTGCCCCACCAGCGCCTAAACCACCACCACCACCACCTACTCCGTCGCCACCCCTGGCAAGACCATCTCGAAATGTAATCCCATCAAAGCCTACGGTTGGGCCATTAATAGAAATGATTTGGCTCTTTCCCTCTCCGCTAATAATTACTTTATTACCACCAATAAAAAAGACATCATTCCCACCTGTAAGAGTAGGTAGAGAACTTTGAAGAGAAATAACGTATTTATTTACGCCGTTTATATCATTATTAGTTACACCTGTGGCTATTCCACTTAAATCAATAACATCCAGACCGGGAGCGTTACCTGCATCTATAATTGCTTGTCTTAATGAACCTGCACCACTATCATTAGTATTCGCTACTTTAAAAATTTGTTGCTCAATCTCCACAACCTGACCATTCAACGTCACCGTCGCCGTATCATCCTCAGCTCGCAAAACTGCTAACTCTGACGCACTAATAATCTCCTCTTGCACCAACCTCGCAAAAATATCACCCTCATCCCCTGCTGCATCTGTTGTATTAATCCGTGCATCAACAGAATGCCCAATTTCCTCCAATAATACAGCCACAACAGCATCGAGATTCTCAGCATTTTGATGAATAAACTCAGCAGCTAAATAAATCTTACCTGTGGTAATAGAAAAAGCCCCATTTGCACCATTAATATCATGACTATTTACAACCTCAATAGTAGGAACAGCACTAAAATCATCTTCAGCAAAAGCATTAAATAATTGATTAGCAACTTCCCCATCAAAATCATTACCAAAAGCAGTTTCTAACTTCTGGGTGTACTCTGCATCAAATCGGAACTGACTGAGATATTGATATGTATTCTGTAATACTTGCTCTACGATGCTATCTAAATTAGTCAATAAATGATAATTGTCTGTTTTTCCAGAAGAACGAACTTTAGAATTGTTGAGTATAGTTTTAAAGTTTGTCATGACCGACTCCTTAAATTAAAATTATGGTGTTCTGATGGATAAGCAAAAGCCAAACAAAATCTGTATCCTGGAAGCAGGTTTAATTCCTACCCATGAACCAGAGATATTGCTTAAGTGATGTTTCTGAACCGTGCTACGTAAAAATTCTTCTTGTTAAATATCCTATTCCCCTGGTAAGTGACTTCCGTAGTGAGAAATAGTGACTTAATGGTGACTTTTGAGTGACTTTGATAAATCAGAGGTTTTATGTTTAATTGTGACAGGCTACTTATTAGACATCAACCGAATTTAAATATGCGTTTTCCAGAACCCTTGTAGAGAAGTAACCTGGGTAGAGATTCTCGTCCCTACAATCTTTTTCACCAGAGGTCTATTGAATATTTCAGGTATTTCTCCATAACCCGGATTTGTTTTTTAGGATACGGATAGTTAAATTAAGTGTAGAATAAACGCCTTGAAACGTTTTTGTCATCTATCTAAAGATAGATATACAGCACTTCCCGGTGTTATGAGGTACATATCTAGCGGGCAAGACTTGTACTGAGCTTGTCGATAGCGCAGCGTGGCGTTAGCCATAGTATGCCCGCACTACAAGAGTTTGATGATTCAACTTTGTACCTCATAAGAG
>NZ_JAQMTJ010000015.1:0-7023 GCF_028330815.1 Dolichospermum lemmermannii CS-548 | reverse complement strand
TAGATTTTGATGACATTTTTGGTGATTTACTGTTTCTCAAATGCCTTTTTTCACTTTATCTGTTTGTTTTGATGCTCCCTTTGATTTTCATCTCCGTAATTTCCCTCTGTAACATTTTGGGGTGCGGAATGTGGGTTAGATTTTACTCCTACTGGTTCTGTTACTTTAGAAAATGAATTTGAAAAGGTCAAAAAAGAAGGTGATGAATCCTATGAATTGGGAGCAAATAGAAAACAACCTGATTTAGTGATTGAGGTGGTTGTTAGTAGTGAAGGAATTAATAAACTGGAAGCATATAAACGGTTACAAATTCCTGAAGTTTGGTTTTGGATGAATGATAAATTATTGTTTTATAGTTTAGGAAATGATGGGTATGAAGCTGTTAATAAATCGCAACTTCTACCGAGTTTAGATGTAGATTTATTGATGGGTTGTATTAATATGGAAAATCATGCTCAAGCGCTGCGAGAATTTCGAGGAGGGATAAAAATCACATAACTATTTGTAATAATTCCTCATCCTCAAAGAAATTAAAGATAATTCTACAATCATAATCTTATCAAGAGTTTGTTAGTTCCTCAATTAATTGTTCAGGAGTGATAATTCGCGGTGTCACGACAGGGAAATCTTGAGGATTACGGGTAATAATCCCATCTAATTGATTGACTACCGCAGTGGAGTATTGAATAGCATCTTCAAAATCCTTAAAATTGGTTGTGAAAGCCATTGTAATTACAGTCTGATTTACCGTAGCAATTTGACAGAAGGTAACTAATTGAGTTAAATAAGTAAGCGTCCAATCTCGACCTCTTGCTTTACGAATAATGTAATACAAATCACTAAAAGTTGAGGCTGAAATATAACCTGCAATTGTTCCTTTTTCAATTAGTGATAAAACTTGTTCACTTGCATCCCAAAAAGGTTCTCTTTCCAAGGCATCATCAATAATGATGTTAGTATCTAGTAAGACTTTCACAGGTTATGTTTCTCCTTTAAATATTCCCATTTAGCTTGGTCTGGATCAAAATCTGCTGGAACGGGTGGGGCATTTTCAAATAAACCCTGGAATGCTTTGATTCTAGATTTTCTTTTTGGTGTTTCTGGCACTGGTTCACTGGTTGGGGCTGTGGTACTATCAAGGGTATCCGTAGCTGGCCAGACTATTACTTCCACATTTCCGGGGGGTAAGTTCACGGGTTCGGTAATCAGCAAGTTACCAGATTGATCAATTTTTCCTTTGAGTTTGTATGCTTGCATGATGTTTTTTATAAGACTGTGTTTCTATATTATCTTGCGTTGAGCAAAATTCAATGTTCATTTTTCTAAAATTTGTCTGATTTGATCGCATTGCATATCCCTACATCACTAAAAACAGCGATTACTAGGTCGCGCTTCGCTATTAAACCAGCGAGTCATGATGATTTTATTATTTAGTGGATACTTTGACTTTAGATGATTTTGGGGTTAAGGTCTTTGACTGGAAAATATTAATTGGATGCAACGAGATATATCCAGATGGTTTAGAAAAGTGGGAACTGAATTTCAACCTTATGATTTACGCCATGCTTGTGCAATTCGAGTGCATCTTCAGGGAATACCCATTAAAGCAGCAGCAGATAATTTAGGTCATACTGTTGATGAACATACAAAAACCTATCAAAGATGGTTTGGGATTGAAAATAGGAAAAAAGCCTTTGGTGAGGTAATTAGTCAAAGGTCGTTAATTGAGTTACAGAAGAATGAAATATTGGCGCTATGAATGGAGAATGAAAGGTTAATGTTGGAATTTGAGAGATTTAGAAAAATTCTGCATATCAGCGATAAATAAGCTCAAACTACTGTGGTTGCGTACAAACTCAGATGGATAGCCCGAAATATTCTATATAATAATAATACTTAGATATTGACGATATCCAGAATTTTTATTGCTATTATTTAGACGTTATGGTAAGGTATAATGGGTCATGATATTTTCATTACCTGAGTTAAGCTCAACATAACCAGTGTAAAATCTGGGTATGTTAGACCGAAACTTTCCGTCTAATAACTAGTTGGCTGGTACACAGAGATTCTGCGTTCTGCCCTTAAAGTTCCTAATATTGACCCGAGAAACTCTTCCTGTTTAGAAGAACTACTATATGACAATCACAAATCTATATTTTGGCAAAGATGATGCCGAAACTGACTTTACTGGCAGTGGGCTTTTACAAGGTAGCTTTTTGAAGACAGCTATTTTTGATCAGATAAAGTCACGTTCTAAATCACTAGTAATTGGAAGAAAAGGGTCGGGCAAAAGTGCGTTATGCTTGATATTGAAGAAGGAGTTAAACAGAGAAGAAAAAACCTATGCCTGTGTAGTTACTCCTGATGCAATTTCTGCTGATGAAATCAAGCGTTTCCAAATGGCTGGCATCAATGAGCAACAGTCAAAAAAGTTAATTTGGAGATATATTTTTCTAGTTCAAATTTGCAAATTTCTATTAGAGGCATCAAGAAGCCACTTTGAGTCAGATTGGTCAACCGAGCCAGAGAAATCGCCTGAGTCAGACTGGTCGAACGATCAAAGATGCTCATCTCAATTGAAGAAGATTAGAGAATTTCTTGTTGAGAATCGAGAGGTAGACGATCTAAATTTCCAAGAAAGTTTTTGGAGAATAATAAACCGAATTCAGACTGCATTAACCTTCAAAGCCTTTGGACAGTCAGTAGAGGTGAAGGCAAACCAAGCAACAAATGAGGGCTTGGATTTTAACTCAAAGCTAGAGTTTTTAGAGAGTTACTTAAAGAAACCATTGGATCATCTTCAAGAGTATAAATTCTTCTTGCTGGTAGATAAGGTTGATGAAATTTGGGACGGCAACCTTTCATCTAATGAGATGGTTATAGGATTGCTCATGGCATCCAAAGAAATTAATCAAATGAATAGCAATGTATCGTGTGCTGTATTTCTTCGGACAGATATATATGAGCAGCTACACTTTTTTGACAAAGATAAGCTTCGTGGAGATGAAGTACCTGTTCTTTGGAACTCAACAACATTGCCTGAAATTATCTTGGAGAGAGCAAGGGTCTCAACTAAGCAAGAGGGTATGGTGGCTCAGGATTTTTGGTCGCAATATTTTCCTTCAGAAGTCGAAGGCAGCAAAACTTCTGATTTTGTCGTGTCTCATACTCTGATGCGACCACGAGACATCATTCAACTATGTAACCTTTGTGTTGATACTGCAAGGAGAGAAGGTTCTGATTCTGTTCAAGAGAAACATATACTGCAAGCTCTTGATATGTATTCAAGCTGGAAACTTAATGATTTACTTGGTGAATATCGAGTAAATTATCCGTTTCTGAATGATTTATTGATTATCTTCAGTAATACTAGTTACGTTCTTCCAAGGGTGCGTCTTGAAGAGATTTACAGCAGAATCAACTTGGCACTAGAGGAGCGTTATCCTGCTTACAGACAACTACTAAGTGTTGATAGTTGTCTAAACATCCTATATGGCATAGGTTTTATCGGAGTGGAACGAGTTGGTAAAGTAGTTTTTTACTATCAAGATCCAAGAACGGTTGAAGATAACGATAATGTCTTCATAGTTCATCCAGCCTTCAGAAATGCTTTAAGGTGTACATCTAGTATTGATATTCAGCCCTATTCTCAAACTGACGGAGTATCTAATTCAAGAAATTTTACACGACGTTATTTGGAACAGGAATTTTTCCGTAGTAGGTCTCCAATTCGGGCATCGTTTGAATCTTTTTCTCCCTCTAGCATGGCGAGGTTTGAACGTTTCCTTGAACAATTAGATTCTTTTAGACGAAGAGTTGTTAAAGAACAGCAACTACCCGCTGAGGTAGTTGGTGAAATTAGCCGAAATCTCGGACTTATGATAAACGAATTAACTGAAGCTATTGAGCGAGGCTATGATGTGATACAGCTTGAAATGTGCAGGACAAATGTACTTCGATATTTGGAGAAACTTAGAGAGAAACTTGAAGATACAGGCTTTGTGTCTGGCAGATATTCAATTAATGCAGAACTAGAAAGGTTATTAGGTGAGAAATTTTAAGTGCGATCGCTCATATTGGCTAATGCGATAGCGAAGCGCTCCGTAGGAATCGCTCAAAATCCATTGTCTTGCGTTTCCTTAACTGCGATCGCTAATGATCGCCGATCTTGTAGGGTGCGTTAATGAAGTGTAACGCACCTTATTACGTTTTCATCTTTGAGAAAAGCGTTTCTACGGACTTCGCTATTAGTCAAATAGCTACCATCTAATGGCGTTTCAATGTCAAAGTTGGTGATAATATAGAAAAGAAAAACTCTTTAAATGTAAAATCTTGTATGACTACTCGGCTAGAAGTTGAATCAGTAATCAAGCAATTGCCAGAAAGTGAAGTTCGTGATCTGGCAAAATGGCTTCAAGAATATCTTGATGAGATGTGGGATCGTCAAATTGAGGCAGATTTAGCATCAGGGAAATTAGATCGCCTCATTGCTCAGACAGAAAAAGATATTGCAGCCAACAACGTGAGGGATCTTGATGAAATCCTTTGCGACGACTGAGTTTTGGAAAACGTATGCTGAATTGTCATCTGAGATGCTCCGAGCAAGCGCGGAAGGCTTATCAGCTTTGGCAGGAAAACTCACTTCATCCCTCTTTGCACTTCAAAAAAGTCGGTAGAAATCTTTGGTCTGCCCGTGTCAGTGGTGGATATCGAGCGTTAGCCTTGAAAAAGGGTGACGATTATTATTGGATTTGGATCGGTAATCATGATGAATATGAAAGTTTTTTAAATTAGCTCTTGTCACAAGCCAGCGAACATACCATCGCTTAAAATCCATTATCTTGTGCTTTCTTAACTATGATTAATGCGATCACATTAATATCGTTTAAGGTAATATGAGAGAATGATTTAATAAATTGACTCGTATTTTACCTTTGATAATTCATATTTTACAAGAACCTGCAACACCTACCCAAATAAACGAGATGCTTCAAGCCAATCGTTTCTATATTAAAACAGCCGTAGATATACGCCATCAAATTTTAGCAGGTGGAGGTGAAATGCACTCTGACTGTGAAACTATTTTACTTGAAAATGGAAGTCAACAGCAGGATATTTGGGGCGCGAGTTGGAATCCTATTTCTCAAGAAATTTTCTATGAATCAATGGTAAATCTCCGTCCACGTCAAAATAGATCAATGGAAATTTTAGATCCGACAATTCGTGAACAAGTCAAACAAATCATCCACAAATTATTAGGAGGTTTATGAATAACTGGACTGTAGAACAAATTACCTTTCGTTGTGAACGTCTTTCTGTACGTCTGGAAAGATTAGCACAGAACTTTCTGCAAATGGCATCTCTCAGTTTAAATGAATTTAATGGAGAAGCGGTACTTGAGATTATTCGAGAAAGTAAAGTGTTTTTAGAATTGACAGCCATTGATTTAGATGTAGATAATGCCTTTAAATTAGCTCAAATGCAACGTCAATTATCTCGATGGCATATTCATTGGTTGTCAACTTGGGCAAGTGATTCTAGTCGTCTGGAAATTTCCACCTTGTCTCAAACCTGGGCAAATCGAATTAGGGAAATGGCAGGAGTTCTCGTTTAAGGTTTTTAAAAGGGATCGTAGTCTAGAAGTGTTAGATTTGCTGTTTAACATCCTTGAGAAAAGCGATCGCGCAAGCACTGACTTTCTTGTGCTTCCTTCACTGGGATTAATGGCGATCGCTCATTACTATAGAAACAACCAAGCACACTAAGATTCAGTATTATTCTTCAGGCAGCTTTTTGAGAATTTTCAGAGGATGGTTTAGCCAGAATTGGTTCAATATCCTGGCTTTTGTCTCTTTGGATAAATTCATCTAGTAATTGAAAAAAGTAATCAAATGCAGCTTTTTCATCAATACAGGTGAGTAAAATAATTTTATCCCAAGCGTTAACCGTATGGATAGATAAGCGGTTTTGTAGCCAAGGTTGAAAGTTTTTATGAAAATCACTTTCAGTTTCAGTATTAGTAATACCTAATTCAGAGCGAGAAAAGCGATATCCCAAGATAAACATTCGTAAATTACTGATAGATGCTGTTCCCAAATATAACCCTGGTTTGGTTTTAATTTTTTCGAGTAAGTTAAATAATGTACTCATTGAGTTTAACTCCATTAAAAATTTTCAAAATTCTTCTATTACTTCTATTTTAAACTCATTAGATAGAGAAATAAAATCTTGAACCCAGTCATCTGGGTATAGTCCTTGTCGGGAAAGGTTGTCGAAAATTTTGCCAAAAACTTCAACACCGTAATGAACGCCATTTTCCGTAATAGTTTCAAAGCAACCTTGTTTTTCTAAGCGATAACTCAAAATAAAATCTTCATTATCGTATATGGTCGAAAGTCGCCAAAGTTTACCAGAAATTTTACGTTGTTTTAACCACTGTTTGAGTGTCTTGGCACATTCTTGACAATGAAGTAATGGAAATCGAATGACAAGATTACCAATTGCTTGATGAATTTCGGTAATGGCTAAATCATCCGGTAAATTAGTCAGAAACAGCACCTCCTAAAAAATGTTGATCTTATTTTAGTCTTGGATAAACTATTCATATTTTACCCTTGATAATTCATATTTTACAAGAACCTGCAACACCTAGCCAAATCAACGAGATGCTTCAAGCTAATCGTTTCTATATTAAAACAGCCGTAGATATACGCCATCAAATTTCGGCAGTGCGATCGCCTATCCTGTAGGGTGTGTTAATGAAATGTAACGCACCTAATTACTGGTTTGAATGCAGTTCCAAATTTTCAGGTTTTAAAAAGTATTTATCAAATGATGATGAAATTTAACGAATCAAATTAATTGTCATTCCCAAAGATAAACTAAGTAAGTAGACGAAAATAAATCAAAGTAGATTAAGTAATGTAAAAAATCTGGAGATGATTTCGTAGTAAGGGCTTCAGCCCTCAAATGAGGAATAAATTCCTCACTACAAACTTTGAATTATTCAAGCCGTTCTAC
>NZ_JAQMTJ010000189.1:0-2979 GCF_028330815.1 Dolichospermum lemmermannii CS-548 | reverse complement strand
TAAGTAGACGAAAATAAATCAAAGTAGATTAAGTAATGTAAAAAATCTGGAGATGATTTCGTAGTAAGGGCTTCAGCCCTCAAATGAGGAATAAATTCCTCACTACAAACTTTGAATTATTCAAGCCGTTCTACTTAGTTTCCATCAACATGATGCAAATGTACCTTCTCATCACTGAGCATTTTTAATCCACAATGTCCACATTTATGGTTTTGCCGTTGGAGGGCTTTAGAGGTATTGTTGTTATGGAGCTTACTATTACGCTCGCTCCAATAACTCAAATCTCCGTCCTGGGGCGATTTTTCACCTTTAACATTGATGTGTTTATTTTCGGAGTAAGGAACTGAGGGGAACGCCTTATCTAGTAATTGCTTGCTAGTGTAGCGATTTTGCTTAGTTTCCTGATTGAATACCTTGAAAGCTCTGTGTTGAATGTGGTATAGCGAGTTACGCGACCCGTCCATCTTGCAGAAGCGGTGGTAGTTCCTCCAACCTCTAACTACAGGGGCTAATTTCTCAGCCTTTGTGGTAGCACCATAATTCGAGTTGTTGACGATGTGTTTTACTTTCTTACGAAAAGCTTTGTAGTTATCCATTGAGGGAGTACATCTAAACTTCCCGTTTTTCTGGACTTTGAAGTTCCAGCCGAGGAAATCAAACCCATCTGTCGCGGCGGTTAGCTTTGTCTTTTTCTCACCGACTTTCATTCCCCGCTCTGCTAGGAACTGACTAATTTTGTCAAGTATTTCTGTGGCATCGTCTTGTGATCTAAGTATTATTACCATGTCATCCGCGTATCGGATTGTTGGCTCAATAATCTTTTCCCTTGAGGTTTTGTCTGTGATTCTTTTTTTAGAGTCCTCGTGGTATCTATGAATACTTTCAATCCCATTTAAGGCGATGTTGGCTAACAGTGGACTTACCACCCCACCTTGCGGTGTTCCTTGTTCGGGAAACTCTGGGTTGACTCCGGCTTTGAGACATCGGAAGATTCCTTGTCTTATACTCTTAGGAGCGATGAGTTTATCCATAATGGCGGAGTGGTTTATCCTGTCGAAGCATTTTTCGATATCGAGTTCTATAACCCTTTTATCCATTCCATTTGCACTGGAGTTTAGATTGTTGAACAGTTGTCTTTGTGCATCATGTGCCGAGCGTCCCGTCCTAAACCCATAGCTTTTAGCATGGAAAGTTACTTCGTGTGCTGGTTCTAATGCGTATTTGATAAGGCATTGATACGCCCTATCTGCAATAGTGGGGACTTTGAGAATCCGGGTTTTACCATCCTTTTTGGGGATGGGTATTTCACGTAATCCCTGGTGTTTCCAGTTATTAGCTTCGGTTCTAAGTTTTTCACTTAGTTCAAACCTTTGCTCGAATGTGAGCGCAGTTTTACCATCAATTCCCGCTGTCTTTTGACCAGCATTTAGCTGTGTTACTTGACGGATAGCCAGTAATCTTGCTGCGGTTGATTTCAGAATCAGTTTTTGTAAGGACTTCGCTTTGCGCTTGTCGCCAACTTGAACAGCTTTATACACGCGTTTTTGTAGGCGGAATAAGTTACGGCGGAATTTCTTCCACGGTAACGTCTTCCAGGATTCACTAGAGTTGTCTCTGTGTCTAATCATGCTCTGCGACCATTTGTGTATTCTGAACACCTCAGACCAATTACGGTCTGTCCTACCCGAATTGAGGGAGTTCCGCTGCTCGTCCAGCCTACTTATAGGGTTCGACCGCCCTTAGACCCTCAATCCGTTTTTATTCGTTCCCTCGGTTAGATTGTTCGTTCCCTTAGATGTAGCCAATTCAACCATTGGATTCCCTGGACTCTTACCGCTACCACTAGAAAGTGCGGCGGGAATTAACTCCAATGAAGTCAGGTTTTGGTATTGTGTCCTGCTTAGATGTAGGTTGCTTTTTTAGGCTCTGTTTCACCGTAGGAACTCCCCATTAACGCCAAGTGTCACCCCACAACGGATGTCTGATTGCGTCCTGTTCCCAGCTTCACCCTCTAGAAACCGAGTCTAGTCAGTGTGGGTAGGTAGGGAGTCATACCTGAGTCTGGTAGATGGGACTTTCACCCATATCAGACCGAGAGTTCAACCTTTCTCCATGATTGGATTGGGTTGGTTAGCTTATGTACGGGCTGTTTACCGTGATTCAACTAACAACGAATCGCACTCTAATTCATCTTGGGTTTCCCAACGGCGAAATGTATTTTCTAAATCATCAAAGTTACTATTAGAATTAGTAGATGTATTCCAGCCATGAGTTTCAGTTTCTAGTTTTTGCTGGGTTTGTGCTTTGGTTCTGGCTGTTTGTGCTTCGGCTGCTTTTGTTTGTACTTCTTGACGACGTTGTTGAATTTTACGAAGTAGTTCTTGGGACTGGTTAATGCGTTCTTTTAAACCTTGCATTTGTCCCCACATTTGATTTCCTTCTCGCAGTAGGGCTGCTTCTCGTTCTTGGGCTGGGGTGGCTAAGTCTTGTCTACCTACGGCTTGGGCTTTTTGAATCCGAATATGCCATTTTTGGATTTCTTGGGCTGTGCTGAGAATTTCATCTTGCGATCGCTTCTCTTGCAATTGTAACTCAGCAATTAACTTTAATGTATCTTCTTCTTGTTCCCGCAGTTGTTCTAAAAGTGCTTCTAACTCTAAATGAGGGTTATTCCGCAAGAACTCTTCTAAACGACTTTCTAAAAACCGACTTAAATCATCAAATAAACTCACTGTTAAAACTCCAACTATCGGATATCTTACTAGTTTATAACAGAGAACAGGGAAATTTCCTTCTTTCTCCTAAGAACTGACAACTGACAACTGTACGGGCGAAGCATTTGGAGAACTATTTTTGGCAATGACCGATAATTTATCTTCCAAATGCTTCGCCCCTACTAACAACTGTACGGGCGAAGCATTTGGAGAACTATTTTTGGCAATGACCGATAATTTATCTTCCAAATGCTTCGCCCCTACT
>NZ_JAQMTJ010000188.1:0-4397 GCF_028330815.1 Dolichospermum lemmermannii CS-548 | reverse complement strand
TAAGTAGACGAAAATAAATCAAAGTAGATTAAGTAATGTAAAAAATCTGGAGATGATTTCGTAGTAAGGGCTTCAGCCCTCAAATGAGGAATAAATTCCTCACTACAAACTTTGAATTATTCAAGCCGTTCTACTTAGTTTTTCTTTTTTAGTCATCACCAAGGCTATTATTTAGTAGATTATCCCTTGATTTTATTATAGTCTGACAGGAATTTAATTTGTGACAGCGCAAGCGCTGACTTGTCAGTTCGCTTTTTGGGAATGTGGGAAGTGCGATAGCGAAGCGCTGCTGCAAGCAGTTCGCTTTTGGGATGTGGGATGTACCATTTTTGGGGATGTGGGATGCGATCGGTTGTTTGTAGCAATCATATAGTAAAATAATGAATAATTTTTTTAAGTATTTAATAATGATTGAAAGTCTATATCTTGATACCAGTATTATTGGCTATCTAACAATTAGACCAAGCACTAATCTAATTACTGCTTCAAATTCAGTAATTACACAAAATTGGTGGGATACTCGTCGGGAAAATTTTACTCTATATATTTCGGAAGTAGTTCTAGAAGAATTAGCCAGAGGAGATCAAGAAATAGCTACTAAACGACTGGATCTAATAAGTGAGTTACCATTATTAGCACTCAATGAAGCAGTGGAAGAATTAGCCCAGCAATTTCTGACAAAAAGCAATCTTCCTCCTAAAGCATCTGATGATGCCTTGCATATTGCCTTAGCCACTGTTTATAAAGTAGATTATTTGTTAACATGGAACTGTAAACATATTGCCAATGCACAAATCCAGAAAAAACTCTCACAAATTAGTATTCAATCTGGATATGAACTACCAACGATTTGTACACCTTATGAACTTATGGGAGATTAACTATGTGGAAAGATGAAGTATTAGAAGAAATTTACAAAATCCGAGAAGAACACGCTAAATCCTTTAATTATGATTTGCATGAAATTTGTCAAGATTTAAGAAAAAAACAGGTAGCTAAAAACAGAAAAGTTATTACTCAGCCGCTCGTAACATTATCATCCTCAACTAAATAGGCTCGCTGTTGTAAGGGATGATGGGATGCGATAGCGAAGCGCTGCTGCAAGCAGTTCGCTGTTGTAGGGGATGTTGGGAGGTGCGATCGCTTGGAAATTATGTGTAACTTTACCTGTTCTATTTGAATCGGAAATGAGTGTCTTTGTTGAACACTTACTAATGATAATGTAAAAAAAGATAGACCCGATATTGGTTTACTTATTAGACTGGAAAAGAACCTATCTAATCCATAGGTTTTTTTCCCGGCTTTGCTTATTACTACTTCGTCTTCTGCCAACAACTAAACATCATTTGGGCAAAACAAATGCCGCCAAAAAAACACCCAGAACACCGTTGCCCACGGTATGACTGTCTGAAAAAATCTGATTACCGTCCGATAACTACCACCACTAAGCGTCCAACGTGATATTCCCAACATCGTTACTCGTCCGCTCATTGCTAACATGGCCATGATGATCTGGCTCAACTGCCGCATAGTTGTTATATGTGTCGAGTTTGTAGGAGTTTAGCAGTGCTAAACCCCTACTATGAATTACTTAAAAATCCAAACTCGGCCAGTCTGGTTGACGATAATAGCGGATCATATTATCAAATTTTCGTAATTCCACCTTATCAATGAGAAAATCTGGAGTATCTAACGGCAATGATTGATTAAACTCACAAAACATTGTATTCAGATTTACCCGATCTAACTCTGGGGGAATTTCGCTAAAATACCCCAATGTTACATGAGCCGTAAAATGATAATGCTGCTCAATACCCAAGCCCATTAATTTGCGATTTTGATAAATTATCCGTCGGAACTGAATAATTTCCTCATAAGAACGTTTATCCTTTGGTACTAAACACACACCTACAGCCCTGGGCATCACAATCAACCCCAACATTTGCCAAGATATAGGAGATCCCTTTGTCATCAATTGTTGATATTGTTGAAACATCTCAGCCAACTGAGAATTCAAATCTTCAGCAAATTGGGGATTTTTTGTACAAGCATGATGAAAAGCACTATCCCAAATTAAATCTGCCACCGTCAGATGAAAACTAACAGCAGGAACAGGTACAATCAAATCACCACCAATGGGTAGCTCTAATAATTGCCGTTGATAGGCTTCTATTTGACCGTAGAAAGCAGCGTTTTTCAGGTCTTCTGCTGCTGGTGGGGTAATCAGCGTATAGCCTGGAAAGGGTGTAGCAACTCTGACTCCAGCATGAACCCGAAATTTAGAAGATTCCTGAATATGCTGAATCTGGGTTTTGTAAGCTTCTGGTAGCGTCATGTGTGCTACCCGATTTAAATAGGTTTGGTAGTTGTCGTCCAATCTTGATCACCTTGCGCTCTTTTGATAGATTGTAGGGAGATTTACTCAATTTGACCAAATTAATTTTTAATTTTAAATTGCAATGCCAATATATGTTTACTGGGGCGAAGACGATTTTGCCATGGAAAAAGCCGTAGTAACTTTACGCGATCGCATCCTTGATCCCCTCTGGACTAGTTTTAACTATACCTCATTTCCCGCAGATCAACCCGATCCAATAGTCCAAGCTTTAAATCAAGCAATGACACCGCCATTCGGGGCCGGTGGGCGTTTCGTGTGGCTCATTAACACCACTCTGGGGCAAAATTGTCCAGAGCCTATCCTAGCCGAATTACAACGCACTCTCAAAGTCATCCCCCCAGATTCCACTTTACTATTAACCAGTCGCAACAAACCAGATGAACGCCTTAAAAGTACAAAACTCCTCAAACAATTTGCTACAATTTCCGAATTTCCCCTAATTCCTCCTTGGAAAACCGAACTTTTAGTCCAATCAGTTCAACAAGCCGCTCAAACTGTCGGTATAAAAATAAGTCCCCTCGTCGCCGAACTATTAGCCGAATCAGTAGGTAACGATACCCGTCTTCTCTACAATGAACTAGAAAAATTACGTCTTTATACAGAAGGTAGTGGCAAACCTTTAGATGTGAATACAGTATCGGAATTAGTGAGAAATACCACTCAAAACACCTTACAACTAGCAACAGCCATCAGAACTGGAGACACCCCAAAAGCCTTAGGAATCTTAGGTGATCTCAGCAATGCAGCCGAACCGGGTTTACGGATAGTTGCCACACTCATAGGTCAATTTCGCACCTGGTTATTAGTAAAAATGATGATGGACAGTGGTGAACGCAACCCCCAAGCGATCGCTCAAGGTGCGGAAATCTCTAACCCCAAACGCATCTACTTCCTACAGCAAGAAGTCAAATCTCTCCCCCTACAGCAACTCATCTCTGCCTTACCACTGCTATTAGAATTAGAAGTCAGCCTCAAGCAAGGTGCATCCGAAACCTCAACCCTACAAACTAAAGTCATCGAACTTTGTCAAATATGTCGCCGCATTTAATAACCCCATCAATATCAATATATTGATTCAATCTTGACTGGAACTTCTAATTCAGAAAATAATTCAAACTTATGATCGATCACATTTCCTGTTTGTCCTTCTGTGTCACCTGTATTATATATGCTCAAAATTTACAGTCTTCATTCAACCAAACGGTTGCAGCGAATTCTCTCTCAACCCTTGATTTTGGCAACTATTGCCACTGCAAGTCTGATATTCGCGACTTTCGGCTTCAATTCCCAAGGAATCGCTCAAACCTTAAACATCAACAATACAGAAGTAACTAACTATGCAAAAGCTGTATTGGGGATGGAACCAGTCCGTCAGCAAGCCTTTGAGGAAATCAAAAAACTCATCGGTAGCAAAGATGTTCCCCAAGTGATCTGTAATGATCCTACAAGTATCAATGCACTACCTGGCAAAGCCAAAGATATTGCCGGAAATTACTGCAACCATTCTCAAAAAATAGTCGAGGATAGTGGTCTTACAGTTGAAAGATTCAATAAAATCACCTTAGAAATCCAAAACAACAATAATTTAAAAAAGCAACTGTATAATACATTACTACATTTGCAAAAAGCTTCACCCTCAAAAACCTCCAAATAAGTAATCTCAAATACTATGATCAGGATGGCAAAAAGCCATGATTATCACTAAAAATCAGGGGAACATAGAGTTTAACCCCTTTATTGCCGATTGATTCCTTCGCTAACCTGCATGAGACCAAAAAGATAATTCCTGTTTTTTTACCAGACTGATAACTTAGAAAATAGGCTGAATCCCTATTTTCACAAAGATTTCAGCTATTATTTTCCCCTCCCCAAAAAATATTTTCCCAACCCCCTTGACAAGAAAAGAAAGGATTGCTATATTAGATAAGTGCCGAAGAGAGAAACAACTCACGGTAACTGAACCGAGAAAAAATAATACTTTGAAAGAATAGATTAAACC
>NZ_JAQMTJ010000187.1:0-8680 GCF_028330815.1 Dolichospermum lemmermannii CS-548 | reverse complement strand
CCCCAACTTCCTCTACTCCCCCAACTTCCCTGTTCCCTCCCAAAAATGATTGACAGAAAATCAAAAAAAAAGATATAATCAGGATTTGTTAAAACTTAGATCATAAAGCAGCTTCACGCGCTGTAACTCATGCCAACAATACAGCAGCTAATACGTAGTGAGCGCGAACTAGCGCGTCAAAAAACCAAGTCCCCTGCTCTGAAGCAATGCCCGCAACGGCGAGGCGTTTGCACCAGAGTATACACAACTACACCTAAAAAGCCTAACTCAGCACTCCGCAAGGTAGCCAGGGTAAGACTTACCTCTGGATTTGAAGTAACAGCTTACATCCCAGGTATCGGTCATAACTTACAAGAACACTCCGTAGTTATGATTCGTGGTGGTCGGGTCAAAGACTTGCCCGGAGTTAGATACCACATTATTCGTGGCACATTAGATACAGCCGGAGTTAAAGACCGCAAACAAGGCCGTTCCAAATATGGAACTAAGCTCCCAAAAGCAGGTAAAAAATAGGTAAGCGGCGGTTAATCGCGTTAAATACGGTTAATCGTCCTACCTGCAAACTGCGTAATAAACCAGCAGTAACGAATTTTTTTTCAGAAAATCAAACTGGATCTGGCATAAAAACAAGTTGTATGAGTTTGGAGAAGATAATCTTGTAAACGATAACAGCACTTTAATCTAAATTTTAAAGCTGATTACGTTGTCGTCTTCTGTGTCTGGTAGCAGATAATAAGTGAATTAATTCAGCCTCCTCTCAACTGATAGCGATAGCATGGCTCAAGCCATAAAGGAAAACACAGGAAAAATCAGCGGCTAATTAAACCGCTTTTAGTCTCCTGTGTTCTGATAGCATATAATTTCGTGGTCAAATTCCGTATTCAAGGATGAAGTATGTCTCGTCGTGGTGTTAGTCAAAGGCGCACAGTCCCGCCTGACTCAGTGTATAATAGTCGCCTTATCAGCATGATGATGCGCCGGATCATGCGTCATGGCAAAAAATCAATTGCCGCAAGAATAGTTTATGACGCTTTGAAAACTATTGAAGAACGTACTGGTGGAAGTCCATTAGAAACTTTTGAAAAAGCGGTGCGTAATGCGACACCATTGGTAGAAGTTAAAGCTCGCCGCGTTGGTGGAGCAACTTACCAAGTACCAATGGAAGTGCGTACAGATCGCGGTACTACTCTAGCATTGCGGTGGTTAGTTCAGTATTCTCGCCAACGTCCAGGTAGAACCATGGCCGGAAGATTGGCTAATGAATTAATGGATGCAGCGAATGAAACTGGTAGTGCTATTCGTAAGCGCGAAGAAACACATCGGATGGCGGAAGCGAACAAAGCGTTTGCACATTATCGTTACTAACTAGAAAAACGATATATCGTCTTCTCGTGTGCGGTATATCGTAGAATTTATAGCTAATGCCCAAAAAGGCAACTGCCTAGCTAGGCTAACAAAAAAAGACGGTTTTCCGTAAAAGTATAGAATCTTAACAAAGAGTAATATACAAGATATCATGAGGCGACAACCTTAGGAGGTAACTGTGGCACGCACGAACCCGCTAGAGAAAGTACGCAATATCGGTATTGCGGCGCATATAGATGCGGGCAAAACAACGACAACAGAGAGAATATTATTTTACTCTGGGATCATTCATAAAATTGGCGAAGTTCACGAAGGAACAGCCGTTACAGACTGGATGGAACAAGAACGGGAGCGGGGAATTACCATCACTGCTGCTGCCATTAGTACCAGTTGGAATGATCATCAAATTAACATTATTGATACTCCCGGTCACGTGGACTTCACCATTGAAGTTGAGCGTTCCATGCGAGTATTAGATGGTGTAATCGCTGTATTTTGTTCCGTAGGTGGTGTTCAACCCCAATCAGAAACAGTATGGCGACAAGCAGACCGCTATAAAGTCCCTCGCATTGCCTTTATTAACAAGATGGATCGCACCGGTGCGAACTTCTATAGAGTGCATGACCAAATGGTCGATCGCTTGCGAGCTAATGCGATCGCTATTCAACTGCCTATCGGTAGTGAAACTGAATTTAAGGGGATTATTGACTTGGTGAAAATGTGTGCATATATGTACACAAACGACCAAGGAACTGATATCCAAACAGTAGAAATTCCCGCTGAACTAGCCGAAAAAGCCGCCGAATACCGCATCAAGTTGGTAGAAGCAGTATCAGAAACTAGTGATGTGCTGATGAATAAGTACTTCGAGGGCGAAGAACTGACAGAAGCAGAAATCTGTACTGCCCTCCGCAAAGGAACAATTGCTGGAACAATAGTCCCAGTGCTTTGCGGTTCAGCCTTTAAGAACAAAGGCGTGCAATTGATGTTGGATGCGGTGATAGATTATCTACCATCACCACTGGAAGTGCCACCAATTCAAGGCACACTGCTCAACGGTGATCCCGTAGAACGTCATGCTGATGATAACGAACCATTATCAGCGTTGGCATTTAAGATTATGGCTGACCCTTACGGTCGCCTCACCTTCGTTCGTGTTTATTCTGGTGTGCTGAAGAAAGGTAGTTACGTTCTTAACGTCAGCAAGAATAAAAAAGAACGGATCTCTCGGTTAGTGCTGATGAAAGCAGATGACCGACAAGATGTAGATGAACTACGGGCAGGTGACTTGGGTGCTGCTTTGGGATTGAAAGATACTTTGACAGGTGATACCCTTTGTGATGAAGGTTTCCCAGTAATTCTGGAATCCCTGTTTATTCCTGAACCTGTGATCTCGGTAGCGGTTGAACCCAAAACCAAGAACGACATGGATAAGCTTTCCAAAGCGCTGCAATCTTTGAGTGAAGAAGACCCCACCTTCCGGGTGCGTGTTGATCCAGAAACCAACCAAACCGTGATTGCGGGCATGGGAGAATTGCACCTAGAAATTCTTGTAGATCGGATGTTACGGGAATTTAAAGTAGAAGCAAACGTTGGTGCGCCCCAAGTGGCTTACCGCGAAACCATCCGCAAAGCCGTCGAAAAAATTGATGGTAAATTTATTCGCCAAAGTGGTGGTAAGGGGCAATACGGTCACGTAGTGATCAACTTAGAACCAGGAGAACCAGGCACAGGTTTTGTATTTGTTTCTAAAATTGTCGGTGGGATTGTCCCCAAAGAGTACGTAGGACCTGCGGAACAGGGCATGAAAGAATGTTGTGAATCTGGTATTTTAGCCGGATATCCACTCATTGATGTCAAAGCTACCTTGATACATGGTTCTTATCACGACGTAGACTCTTCCGAAATGGCTTTCAAAATTGCCGGTTCTATGGCAATGAAAGAAGCGGCATCAAAAGCCTCTCCGGTGATCTTAGAGCCGATCATGAAAGTTGAAGTAGAAGTACCTGAAGACTACATCGGTAACGTGATTGGTGACTTAATCTCCCGCAGAGGACAGATTGAAAGCCAAAGCACTGAACAAGGACTGGCAAAGGTGGTATCGAAAGTTCCACTGGCAACCATGTTTGGTTATGCCACTGATATCCGGTCGAAAACCCAAGGTCGGGGTATCTTTACGATGGAATTTAGTACCTACGAAGAGGTGCCTCGCAGCGTAGCTGAGGGAATCATCTCAAAAAGTAAAGGGAACGCTTAATTAAAAAAGGAAACGATTATTCATGGCACGCGCAAAGTTTGAAAGAACTAAACCTCACGTTAATATCGGTACTGTTGGTCACGTTGACCATGGCAAAACTACTTTAACAGCAGCTATTACCATGACCTTGGCCGCTAATGGTCAAGCGGTGGGTAAGGGTTACGACCAAATTGATAATGCACCAGAAGAAAAAGCTCGGGGTATTACAATCAATACCGCTCACGTTGAGTATGAAACCACTGCTCGTCACTATGCTCACGTAGATTGCCCTGGACACGCTGACTATGTGAAAAACATGATCACAGGTGCAGCGCAAATGGATGGAGGCATCCTTGTAGTTGCGGCTACGGATGGTCCTATGCCCCAAACTCGTGAACACATCCTCTTGGCAAAACAAGTCGGTGTTCCTAGTCTGGTCGTGTTCTTGAACAAACAAGACATGATGGACGATGAAGAGTTGATGGAATTGGTAGAAATGGAACTGCGGGAATTGCTGACCGCTTATGATTTCCCCGGTGATGATATTCCCATTATCAAGGGTTCGGGTCTGAAAGCTCTGGAAGCAATGATTGCTAATCCCAAAACTCAGCGCGGTGAAAATGAGTGGGTAGACAAAATCTATGAGTTGATGGATGCTGTAGATGCTTCTATTCCTACTCCTGAAAGGGATGTGGATAAACCATTCTTGATGGCTGTGGAAGATGTGTTCACCATCACAGGTCGTGGGACTGTGGCTACTGGACGGATCGAACGCGGTATCGTTAAGGTTGGCGATACAGTTGAGCTAATTGGCATCAGAGATACCAAGACTACCGCAGTCACTGGGATTGAAATGTTCAAAAAGAGCCTTGATCAAGGTATGGCTGGAGATAACGCTGGTGTACTACTACGTGGTCTCAAAAAAGAAGACATTGAGCGGGGTATGGTAATTGCCAAACCTGGTACAATTAAACCTCACACTCAGTTTGAAGGTGAAGTTTACGTTTTAACTGAGAAAGAAGGTGGTCGGAAAACACCATTTTTCGCAGGTTATCGCCCTCAGTTCTATGTGCGGACAACTGATGTAACTGGAACAATCAAAGCCTTTACCGATAGGGAAGGTACAGATGTGGAAATGGTTATGCCTGGCGATAACATCAAGGTAACAGTAGAATTGATCAATGAGATCGCTATTGAACAAGGTATGCGCTTCGCTATTCGTGAAGGTGGCCGGACTATTGGTGCTGGCGTTGTCGCTAAAATCTTGAAATAACACTCACCTTTTTGCTCTTATTCAAAAGGAGTAGAGATGAATTATATAATCTCTGCTCCTTTCTATTCCCATAAACAATTTTAAATTTCAGATTTGGGATGGAATTTAACATCTAAAAATCTAAAATCTAAAGTCTAAAATTTACCGAACCTGGAAAACTAAAAATGGCAACTCTACAGCAGCAGAAGATTAGAATTCGTTTAAAGGCATTTGACCGCCGTTTATTAGATACATCTTGCGAGAAGATTGTTGAAACAGCTAACCGTACCAACGCTACAGCTATCGGACCAATTCCTTTACCCACCAAACGCAAGATATATTGCGTACTGCGATCGCCTCACGTAGATAAAGATTCCCGCGAACACTTTGAAACCCGCACCCATCGCCGGATTATTGACATTTACCAGCCTTCTTCTAAAACCATTGATGCACTCATGAAGCTAGATTTACCTTCTGGTGTAGATATTGAAGTCAAATTGTAAATTTGTCATTTGTCAGTGGTCAGTAGGGGCGAAGCATTTGGAAGATAAATTATCGGTCATTGCCAAAAATAGTTCTCCAAATGCTTCGCCCGTACAGTTGTTAGTTGTTAGTAGGGGCGAAGCATTTGGAAGATAAATTATCGGTCATTGCCAAAAATAGTTCTCCAAATGCTTCGCCCGTACAGTTGTCAGTGGTCAGTAGTGAAGGAAAAACAACGAACAACTGACAACGAACAACTGACCACTGACAACGAACAACGAACAACTGACAATTAGCTCTGAGAAAATTTATCTCAGGGCTTTTTATTAGCTATAAAACATCATGATAAAATATGAATAAAGTACAGAGAAAGTAGGCAAGAATATAATATTTTAAGACTACAATTTATACTTAACTAACAATACTAACAATGACATCTTCTTCTAAAATCGCAGTGCGTGAACTACCTCTATTCCCATTACCAGAAGTGGTTCTATTTCCGACCAGACCATTACCTCTACATATCTTTGAATTTCGCTACAGAATCATGATGAATACGATTTTGGAGAGCGATCGCCGATTTGGGGTATTGATGATTGATCCCACAAAGGGGACAATTGCTAATGTGGGTTGTTGTGCCGAAATTCTTCATTATCAACGGCTACCTGATGACAGAATCAAGCTATTAGCTTTAGGACAGCAAAGATTTCGGGTTTTAGAATATGTCCGCGAAAAGCCCTATCGCGTTGGTTTGGTAGAATGGATTGAAGATCAACCCCCAGCTAAAGATTTACGTCCGTTGGCTTCTGAGGTAGAACAACTGTTGCGGGATGTTGTGCGTCTTTCAGCCAAGTTAACAGAACAAGAGATTGAACTACCAAATGATTTACCAGATTTACCCACAGAACTATCTTATTGGATAGCGAGTAATCTCTATGGTGTCGCTCCCGAACAGCAAGCATTATTAGAAATACAGGATACAGTTGCTCGTTTAGAACGAGAAGCGGAAATTCTCACTTCTACTCGTAATCATTTAGCAGCGCGTTCTGTACTTAAAGATACGTTTAATGAAATGGAATAACTCAACCAACTTTAATCAGATCATCGGTAGGATAGATAGAACAGTTTATCTATCCTGAATCTATGTCTAACTCTAAACAACCCCTGACCTATCCCACCATTAGCAAAAGTGATCAAATAGATAATTATCACGGAACTGCGGTTGCAGACCCTTACCGCGCCTTAGAAGACCCGGATACGGAAGAAACAAAGGCTTGGGTAGAAGCCCAAAATCAAGTTACCTTTAGCTACTTAAATGAAATTCCTGCTAGGGAAAAAATAAAACAGCGTCTCACCAAACTTTGGGATTATGAAAAATATGGAACTCCCTTTAAAGAAGGTGAAAGTTACTTTTATTTCAAAAATGATGGACTGCAAAATCAAAGTGTTCTCTACACTCTCCCAACCTTAGAATCAGAACCAAGAGTATTACTTGACCCTAATCAACTTTCAGAAGATGGTACAGTTGCCCTTTCAGGAATTGCTATCAGTGAAAATGGTCAACTTTTAGCTTATGGTTTATCTAGTTCTGGTTCAGATTGGCAAGAATGGAAAGTGAGAGATATTGCCACAGGTGAAGATTTACAAGATCATTTACAATGGATTAAATTTTCTGGTGCTGCTTGGACTCATGATCATCAAGGTTTTTTCTACAGTCGTTATGATGAACCAAATGAAAAAACCAAATTAGAAGATGTAAATTATTACCAAAAATTATATTATCACAAACTTGGTACACAGCAATCAGAAGATATTTTAATTTATCATCGTTCTGATGAAAAAGAATGGGGTTTTGGTGGTAACGTCACCGAGGATGGCAAATATTTGATAATTTCAATCTGGCTAGGAACTGACTCCAAAAACTTAGTTTTTTATCAAGATTTAACAAATCTAAATTCTGAAATTATCGAACTAATTAACCAATTTGCAGCCGATTATAGCTTTATTGATAATGATGATCATATTTTCTACTTTCGCACAGATTTAAATGCCCCAAAAGGCAGAGTTATTGCCATTGATACTAAAAAACCAACTTCAGAAAATTGTCAGGAAATTATTCCTCAAGCTGTAGAAACATTAGAAAGTGTTGGTATTCTGAATAATCAATTTGTCGCTGATTATCTGCAAGATGCCCATAGCCAAATCAAGATATTTGATCTCAAAGGGAATTTTATTCGAGAAGTAGAATTACCCGGAATTGGTTCAGCAAGTGGATTTGGTGGTAAACGCCATGATCCAGAAACATTTTATAGTTTCACCAGCTTTACTACTCCCGGAACTATTTACCGTTACGACATGAAAACGGGTAAAAGTAAAATTTTCCGGCAGCCAAAAGTAGATTTCAATGCTGATGAATATGAGACAAAACAGGTTTTTTATGAAAGTAAAGATGGTACAAAAGTGCCAATGTTTATTACCCACAAAAAAGGAATTAAATTAGATGGCAATAATCCCACTTATCTCTATGGATATGGTGGTTTTAATATCTCATTAACACCAAGTTTTTCTGTGAGTTTATTAATATGGCTAGAAATGGGGGGAGTGTATGCTGTTCCTAATTTGCGAGGTGGTGGTGAATATGGGGAAGAATGGCATCAAGCAGGAATGAAAGAGAAAAAACAAAACGTTTTTGATGATTTTATTACTGCTGCTGAATGGTTAATTGCTAATAATTACACTAAACCTGCAAAACTAGCAATTGGTGGAGGTAGTAACGGCGGTTTATTGGTGGGTGCTTGTATGACACAACGCCCTGATTTGTTTGGTGCAGCCTTACCCGCAGTGGGTGTTATGGATATGTTGCGTTTCCATAAATTTACTATTGGTTGGGCTTGGGTAGCTGAATATGGTTCTTCAGAAAATGCGGCAGAATTTACAAATTTGTATGCTTATTCACCTTTGCATAATTTAAAGCCGGGAATAGCTTATCCGCCAACTTTAATTATTACCGCAGATCATGATGATCGTGTTGTTCCTGCCCATAGTTTTAAATTTGCTGCGGCTTTACAAGCAGCCCATAGTAGTGATGCACCTGTATTAATTAGAATTGAAATAAAAGCAGGACATGGTGCAGGTAAACCGACAGCAAAAATTATTGAAGAAGCAGCAGATAAGTGGGGTTTTTTGGTACGCGTTTTGGCGATTGATGTTTAATGGTAGATAAATTTCCGATAGTTTTCAGTTACTGCACATACAATACTTGTTTAAACGTACACTTTTAATGTCTTCACTCATATATATATATATATATATATATATATATATATATATATATATATATGAGT
>NZ_JAQMTJ010000186.1:0-13988 GCF_028330815.1 Dolichospermum lemmermannii CS-548 | reverse complement strand
TAGGCAATGCTTACAACTCCCTGGGACAGTACGAAAGGGCGATCGCTTTCCACCAGCAGTCTTTGGATATAGCTAAGGACATAGGGGATATTCGGGGGGAAAGTATTTCCTTAAACAATTTAGGCAATGCTTACTACTCCCTGGGACAGTACGAAAGGGCGATCGCATTCTACCAGCAGTCTTTGGATATAGCTAAGGACATAGGGGATATTCGGGGGGAAAGTAATTCCTTAATCGGTTTAGGCAATGCTTACGACTCCCTGGGACAGTACGAAAGGGCGATCGCTTTCTACCAGCAGTCTTTGGATATAGCTAAGGAGATAGGGGATATTCGGGGAGAAGCAAATGCTTGGTTTAATTTAGGTCTGTCCTTAGAAAAAGTGGATAGGGAACAAGATGCACTGGGTGCTTATCGCAATGCGCGGGAACTGTATCAGACAATGGGACTTGATGATAAGGTGCAAAATTGTAACAATGCAATTGAGGATCTTTCTCAACCACAAAAGCCTGTAGTTTTCCGTACTAGGTTTTGGGGTTGGTTGCGGCGGTTTTGGGGCTGGTTACGCGGTTGGTTTCGGCGATAAATAAAATCTGTTGAGTTATAATTAGTCTAATGTGTTAATTCCCAAATTTTTGAAAATTATAGTTTCAAATTTATGAACAGCCAAACTATTCCTCAAATTATTCCTAAGAAAGATATTACTGAGTATTTCAATTTCCTTTTTCCTGGAGATATTAGACTAAAAAACTCCAGAATCGGAATTGAGACAATACTTTATGAATACATTGATTGTGGACGTTCTCCAGAAGAGATTGCTCAAATATATCAATCACTTTCTTTAGAACAAGTTTATGCGACTATTCTTTACTATTTACAAAATAAAGAAGTTATCAGCGATTACATGAAGAACTGGATAGAACATGGTCATAGAATGAGAGAAGAACAGAGACTTAATCCCCCACCAGTATCAGAAAAACTCCGTCAACTTAGAACAGAAAGACAAGCAAAAGTATAAGGAAATGACCATTAAATATTTGATTGATGAAAATATCAATCCTTTATATCCAAAACAAATTAAACTCAAAGAACCTGATATTGTTGTTCAGGTAATAGGAGAAATAGGAATACCACCGAAAGGGACACTTGATCCTGAAATTCTCTGTTGGTGTGAGGAGAATAATTTCGTATTAGTCACAAATAACCGTACTTCTATGCCTGTACATTTAGCTGATCACATGGCTGTGAATCGTCACATACCAGGAATTTTCATTCTCAATCCTAATTTAAGTGTTGGTGAAAATATAGAAGAATTAATCTTAGTTGCTTTAGCTTCAGAAGATGGTGAATATCAAGATCGTATAGTTTATTTACCCTTACCATAGCTGTTAAAAATATTCAAGAGAAAGTTATTCTTTGGAAAATTTAGGCAATGCTTAGAACTCGCTAGTATAATATAAAAGAGCGCGTAATTAATAAACTGTTAAAGTTGTAAAATTCAATGTATGACAACATCTGTAAATATCTCGCCGAAAACTTCCAAGCAGACTTAGCCACATGGTTACTAGGTTCACCAGTTGAATTAACAGAACTGAGTCCAACAGAATTATCAAACGAACCAATTCGTGCCGATTCGTTAATTTTATTACAATCAGAGAACTTAATATTACATATTGAGTTTCAGACCGATGGTAATAAAAATATACCCTTTAGGATGTTAGATTATCGAGTTAGAGGTTATCGGCGTTTTCCTGACAAAGAGATGCGTCAAGTAGTGATTTATTTGAGAAAAACAGATTCTGAATTAGTCCATGAGAATAGTTTCAGATTAAACAAAACCCACCATGAGTTTGAAGTAATCCGTCTATGGGAACAACCAACAGAACAATTTATGACCGCGCCCGGTTTATTACCATTTGCCGTGCTAAGTCAGACAGAAGATCCTACAATGGTATTGAGCCAGGTAGCACAAGCAGTCGAAAAAATTAAAGATCAACAACAACAAAGGGATATAGCTGCTGCCAGCAGTATTTTAGCTGGGTTGGTGTTAAATAAAAGTGTAATCAAGAAAATTTTCAGGAGTGAGATTATGCGCGAATCAGTAATTTATCAAGACATCCTTGAAGAAGGTGAAGCCAAAGGTGAGGCGAAAGGCAAGGCTGAAACAACAAGAAAATTGGCTATAAATTTATTACGAATTGGTATGAATTTAGAGCAAATTGCTGAAGTCACTGAATTATCTGTTGAACAAGTTCGAGCTTTACAACAAGAACTTCAATCATTGTAAAACTGAGTATTTGTAGTGGTTTTTCAGTAAAGAGTGCTATCGCTCTCCGTAGGCATCATGTATACCTCACAACCAACGAAGATGAGCGATAGCGAAGCGCTCCGCAGGAATCGCCTTTCACAAGGTAACACCAGTATAATCATAAAAACTGGTGAATAATATATCAAAAAAGGAGAATTGACACTATGTTACAAAATATCTATCAACTTCCTTTGACATTTGATCAAATTCTTAGCTTAGTTAAACAACTTTCTACTTCTGAAAAATTGTTACTTAGTAAAGAAATAGAAAAAGAAACCTTGAATAATAAATTAACAGAGTTACTAGAAATATTTCAAACTGATGAATTGTCATTAGAGGAAATTACAGAAGAAGTTGAAATTGTCCGTTCTCAAATTTATGCTAGAAAAAATAACAGTTAAGATAATTATTCTTGGTGGGATGCTGAAATTTTAATTGTCTGAATCAGGATGTCCAGGATTTTAGGATTTACAGGATTGTTATTGATGAATTGTCTGTGAATATTGAAAGATAAGAAATGATAATTACATTTGTATTATAGTATGTTATCTACTATCTAATAATTACCATTTTTCCTAAACAATAAAAACTCACATCCTGTACATCCTCTAATCCTGGTTATCCTGATATGGCTTTCGCCACGCTACGCTATCAGACAGATTGTTAGTTTCTCTTTTTATAATCGTATTTTATCAATTGCTGGAGAATGATAATAGGTAATAGGTAAAAACCAATTACCCATTACCTATTACCAATTACCTATTCGCTAAATATTGATACATCTCCCATCTAGCATTTACTTCTGCTTGCGCTTGTTCTAACAACAACTTCGCCACCTCTGGTTTACTCTTCGTCAACATCTTAAACCGGTTCTCTTGATACATTGACTTTTCCACCGATTCAGAAGGTGCTTTCATATCCAATTGTAAGGGATTTTTACCCTGTGATTGTAATGCTGGATTATAGCGATATAACAACCATCTTCCTGAGTCTACTAGAGCCTTTTGTTGATGTAAACCTTTGGTCATATCAATACCATGAGCAATACAATGACTGTAAGCAATAATGATTGATGGACCATCAAAAGCTTCCGCTTCTAAAAATGCTTTGAGTGTATGTTCATCCTTCGCACCTAACGCCACACTCGCCACATAAACATTACCATAAGTCATCGCCATTAAACCCAAATCTTTCTTTGGTGCAGGTTTTCCACCAGTCGCATATTTAGCAACTGCGGCTTTGGGAGTAGCTTTAGAAGATTGTCCTCCAGTGTTAGAATAAACTTCTGTATCCATGACCAAAATGTTGACATTGCGACCTGTAGAAATCACATGATCAATCCCACCAAAATCTATATCATACGCCCAACCATCACCCCCAACTATCCACACACTTTTCTTGACTAAATAATCAGCGAGGGATTTGAGATTTTCAAACGCAGATAAACGCGGATTAACGCGGATATTTTTTGATTCTATCTGCGTGTATCTGTGTTCATCTGCGTTTGAAATTTCTTGGAGTTTGTGTTTGAGAATGACGATTCTTTCCCGTTGTTCCCAAATATCAGCTTCGGTTTTTTGTTCAGCTTTGAGAATGGCATTAACTAAATTATCGCCAATTTCACTACTTAATTGTTGCAATAATTCCGCTGCAAATTCCGCTTGTTTGTCTATGGATAAACGATAACCAAAACCGAATTCGGCGTTATCTTCAAATAAACTATTGGACCAGGCCGGACCTCTTCCGTCTGCGTTTTGACTCCAGGGAGTTGTGGGGAGATTTCCCCCGTAAATGGAAGAACAACCGGTGGCGTTGGCAATGAGTGAGCGATCGCCAAACAATTGTGTTAATAATTTAAGGTAGGGTGTTTCTCCACAACCAGCACAAGCACCAGAAAATTCAAACAATGGTTCTTGTAATTGCTGCTGACGAATTTGGCTTACTTTCAAAGTTTTCCGGTCAGGATTTGGTAAATTCAAAAAGAAATTCCAATTTTCCCGTTCTTGTTCCCGCAACGGTAATTGCGGACTCATATTAATCGCCTTGCGGGTGGGTTCTGCCTTGTTTTTGGCAGGACAGACGCTAACACAAATTTCACAGCCTGTACAGTCTTCTGGGGCTACCTGAATGGTGAATTTCTGGTTAGCAAAGTTCTTGTCTTTGCTGTTAGTGGATTTAAAAGTTATCGGTGCGTTGACTAACTCACTGGGTTGATAAGTTTTAGCGCGAATAGCCGCATGAGGACAAACCATCACACATTTACCACATTGAACGCAGACATCACCATCCCAAACGGGTATTTCTTCTGCAACGTTGCGTTTTTCCCATTTTGCAGTGCCACTGGGGAAAGTTCCGTCAGCAGGTAAAGCACTGACAGGTAAATCATCACCTTCCCAGACCATGATTTTGCTAAGAACATTCTCGATAAATTTGGGTTTGGTAATTGCTAATTGCGTTTCTTCCTTATTACCTCTTACCAATGACCTATTACCGACTTCATGGAGATTTTCTAGAGTGTTGTCTACCGCTTTTAAATTCATGTTGACAACTTCCGCGCCTTTTTTACCATAGGTTTTTTCTATGGCTTGTTTGATTTTAGCAATTGCTGCTTTTTCTGGCAATACCCCCGCTAAAGCAAAGAAACACACCTGCATGATAGTATTAATTCTGTGTCCCATACCACTATTTTTCGCTACTTGACTAGCGTTAATAGCGTAAACTTTCAGATTTTTGTCAATAATCTGCTGTTGGACTTTTGGGGGTAGATTTTCCCAAACATGATTAGCATCATAAGGACTATTTAACAGCAAAGTCGCTCCCGGTGCAGCCGCTTTTAAAATATCAATACTTTCCACAAATCCCCAATGGTGACAACCGATAAAATTAGCTTTGTCTATGAGGTAAGTTGAGCGAATTTTTCCAGCACCAAAACGCAGATGAGAAACTGTCATTGAACCGGATTTTTTAGAATCATAAACAAAGTAACCTTGGGCATTATTTTCTGTTCCCTCACCGATGATTTTGATGGAGTTCTTATTTGCCCCCACTGTACCATCTGAACCCAAACCATAGAACATAGTGCGAACTACATGATCTGGTTCTGTGGAGAAATTGGGGTCAAAATTCAAAGAAGTGAACGTGACATCATCATTAATCCCAATTGTGAAATGATTTTTGGGTTTAATTTGAGTGAGATTATCAAATACACTCTTCACCATTGCGGGAGTAAATTCTTTAGAAGACAGTCCATATCTTCCCCCAACAATTTTCGGGAATGTGGTTTTTTTCCAGCCTTCATAAATGGCTGTCACCACATCTAAATATAATGGTTCTCCTGCGCTTCCGGCTTCTTTGGTTCTATCAAGAACGGCAATAGATTTAACACTATTTGGTAATGCTTCTATAAATCTGTGAACATCAAAAGGACGGAAAAGCCGCACTTTGATAACTCCGACTTTTTCCCCTTGGTTGTTGAGATAATCCACTGTTTCATGAACAGTTTCACAACCAGAACCCATAATCACAATTACTCTTTCTGCGTCAGTGCTTCCATGATATTCATAAAGTTTGTAATATCTGCCTGTGCGTTCTCCAAATTTGTCCATAATTTTTTGGACAATATCAGCACAAACATTGTAATAAGGGTTTGCACCTTCACGAGATTGAAAGTAAACATCGGGGTTTTGTGCTGTTCCTCGTAATACTGGTTTGTCTGGAGTTAAACACCGTTGACGATGTGCAAATACTAAAGATTGGGGAATTAGCACTTGTAAATCTTCATCAGATAATAATTCAACTTTTTGCACTTCATGGGAAGTTCTAAACCCATCAAAAAAGTGCATAAATGGTACTCTTGCTTCTAATGTTGCTGCATGAGAAATCAGTGCAAAATCATGACTCTCCTGTACAGAAGCGGAACATAAAAAAGCGAAACCAGTCGCTCTTGCAGCCATGACATCACTATGATCACCGAAAATAGATAACGCATGGGTAGCTAAAGAACGAGCAGAAACATGAAGTACGAAACTGGTTAATTCTCCAGCAATTTTGTACAAGTTAGGAATCATTAATAATAATCCCTGAGAAGCGGTGAAAGTTGTACTTAATGCCCCTGTTTGTAATGCCCCATGGACAGCAGCAGCAGCCCCTCCTTCGCTTTGCATTTGGGTAACACTGGGAACTGTTCCCCATAAATTGGGTTTATTTTCTGACATCCAAGCATCAGCCCATTCACCCATATTTGAAGATGGGGTGATAGGATAAATGGCAATGACTTCATTTAGTTTGTAAGCTACACGGGCAACGGCTTCGTTACCATCAATTGTGGCATAGGATTTGGTCATGATTTTCCTTTTTGTGTCTTTTCTGGTTGTTTAAACTGTATGCAGAGAAGCCAAAAAGATAAGCATTGGAAATAGCTAAAGTCAGGAAGTTAATTTGTGATCTTTTTTACAGTTTTATGAATTGGGAATTATTAATTATTTTAACTTTTAACCAATATTTTAATTATAGCAAATGGTAAATATTCTATCTATATTAATGTTGTACTCAAGATGGTAGTGGTAAATATGTAGTGATAATAAAATTAGGCATTACAACAAGAATTATAATGATGAATAAAATACCAGATAGCGCCAATATGATTATCTAACTTTTTAGAAAAGGATAAAGTTTTTCTGACCAAACGAGAAATTCTTTGAGGCATTGTATTATTAAAGCGTTCAATATGGTTAGTCTTGCCACTTTCTTTCCCGACTGCCTGATGACGTTTGCTAGGAATAACTTGTGCGTAAGCCGCCCAAAAATCTGTATAGCAAACAGCACATTGACGGTAAACTGGTGGTAGAGAATTCCATAATCCCCTAGCGCCATCTTCACTGGGATTGCCTATGTAAACTCCAACTATTTCTCTAGTTTTTTTGTCCAAAGCTAACCAAATCCATTGCTTATTACCCTGATGACCTACAAATGACCAAGCCTCATCACATTCAATAGTCAATTTACCTCTTGGTTTGGCTGAAACATTTACCTGCTGAGGAATCTGGGCATATTTATTATTCACATATTTTTGCAACCAAGTCTCTGAAACAAGAGCAGCACGAGCAATACCGGCCAGAGGTATTTTCTGAAGTAAAAGTCTATCAATCAGTTCTATATAGGAATAATATTTGAATCCTGAAATTATTTGCGTAGTTAGGTAAGATGCAAAAGGCATGAGGTAAAAGGATTCTAGCCGATTCAGGTGTACCGAGTGTTTTTCAAAAATCAAATATGAGTCCTATAGTATCTTTGCTAATAACTTTATTAGTGGGATTTTCTATAAACTGTCTTTTGCAGTTTTGACACTGGTATTTTGGTTTTTGATTATGAATCTTCCCATTTTTGACAGTGTGTTGAGAACCACAATTGGGGCAAGTAGGTCTGGAGATTGACATCAAAGCTAAAATAGTTGAATTTAAAAACACTGGTACTTCACTACATATAACACTTAACACGTTCTAGTGAAATCATGTGAAATCATACAAGTAAGTTGGCGTTAAACAATCAACATATGTAACGAAATGTAAATTCGACAAATACCTTATAGATAGGTTATTTAAGGGTTTTTACGAAAAAAATGTATATTGATTTTATCGTGCCGACTTACTTATTTAGAAACTTTATATTTTAGATAATTTTCAGTTAGTTAAATATAATTAAAATTTCAACAGCTACAAACGAATAATTTAAGTTAGAAAATATCAGATTTCACTACATATTTACCACTACCAATCATGAATTTATTAGATTGGATGCATGATGGAATGAAGTATTTTCCCAGAAGTATAGGAACAATGGTTAGATGGTTTGGTGAAGTCGTAGGTTATTTTGACAGCAGAACTACTAGTGGTACTGTGGAAGGAATTAATAATAAACTCAAATTAATCAAAAGACTTGGATATGGATTTCATAACTTTAGTAATTTTAGATTACGTAGTTTATTAAACTGGCACTTTAGTATTAATTCTCCATAAAAGGGACGCAAGAGCCGAAAATTGTAGCTTTGTTATGTCAACAGAAATCATGTCAGGAATATTAGACAATTTAACTCCTGAACAAATCGCTATTTTTGATGAAGCAGTTAAACGTATGATTTAGCAATTTTAGAAAAAGCGTCAGAAATTCATGCAAATCTCAGATTAAGAGGATTACCAATCCAAACAGAAGATATCTTAATTGCTGCAACTGCTATTGTTAAAGGTTTTATTCTAGTTTCTAATGATCGTGATTTATTGAGAGTTGAAGAATTAAGTTTAGAGAATTGGTAACAGGAAGATGGCAGTTTTGGGCGATTTTACGTTTCTGTACACATTTTGGTGATTTCCCGCCCACCTCTTAGGCGGTTATATTAATTAATACTTAAAATAAGTCCTTCACGAGCTAGTAATGCTTTAGCTTAACCGACAGAAGCCCCACGTCTGACCCGATAGGGAAGCGGGGGATGAATGGCGCGTGAATTGACGACGGTTTTCCGACCAACGCGACAGCAAGGAAGGAAAACATGGAGACAATTCACAAAATTTGTGTTATGAATTGAATATCTGGGCAAGGCGAGAGAATAGCGATAACCAAGCTAGATACATGATCATTTTTGTTGATTAACCTTGATTTTGCCTTTGGAACGAGGGGTCAGCCTATCGCCTTAACATAAGTCTTGTTGTTCTCGAAGAGCAAAAAGCTGCTAACTGGGTAGGAAGCCTATACTTACCCGCAAGGGAAGTGTAGGTAGTTCACGGAATACTGACTGAATTTCAGTTTGAACATGATCAAGAAAATCATCATCATCAGGATGATGATAGGAGATTACTGAGCAGATCATCATAATGTCGCACTTCTAATAACTGGTTTTTTTCACCCACAATTACAACGGTAGGAGAGTGACATTTTAACTCTTCCATAGTAAACTGCCCGTAAGTCATGATAATCAAGCGATCGCCAACCACGCCTAAACGTGCCGCTGCTCCATTTAATTCAATCGCTCCTGAATTAGCGGGAGCAGGTATGGCATAAGTAATAAAACGCTCACCATTAGCAATATTCACTACTTGTACCTGCTCATAGAGGAATATACCAGCTTTTTTCAGGAGAACCTCGTCAATGCTGATACTACCCACATAGTTAATATTTGCTGCTGTGAGCGTACAGTTATGAATTTTTGCCGATAAGAGAGTGCGCTGCATTTGAGTTTAAATTTTTTTTTGCAACCAGTAAGAATTTTGGGAATTAGACTCAGTAGGTTGTTACTGATTGTCCCACAATTATTGCTTTGGTGGGTAATGAGTAATTTACATTACCACTACCCATAATCTATTATGCTTTAGCTTTAGCTGCTTGAATGAACTTTTCCACCAAGGGAGCTACCTTATCCACATCCTGCCAACCGAGAATTTGCGTGACCTTTTTTTCCAAATTTTTATAACTACGGAAAAATTCAGCAATTTCTTCTAGTCGGTGAGGGGATATGTCTTTGAGAGACTTTACATGAGCATAGCGCGGATCTTTATCGGGAACACAAAGAATTTTTTCATCACGATCGCCACCATCAATCATTTCCAAATAACCAACTGGTCTAGCCGCAATCACGCAACCGGGAAATGTTGGTTCATCCATGATTACCATACCATCTAACGGATCGCCATCATCAGCTAAGGTATTAGGGATAAAACCATAATCATAAGGATACTTAACCGAAGAATAGAGAACCCGATCTAAAGCAAATGCTTGTAAATCCTTATCGTATTCGTATTTATTTTTACTTCCACCAGCAATTTCAATCAGGACATTAATTACACCTGGCTTTGGTTGGGCAGGAATCAAAGATAAATCCACAACAAAACTCCTTTACTAAAAGTGAATAAGCGGTAGCAGCCATTTTTGCTCCCAGTGTAAGATTCTAAGGCATTGTGGATCTCTTCCCCCAGATTCCTGCTAAAAATCTTGGCGAATTTCACAAATGATCAAAAAAAAGCAGAGAAAAAAACTCCCTGCCCATTATCCTCTGCTTTGACTCCTAAATTCTGCTGTATATTTTAATCTCCGGGAATAGATAGGTTATAGCTTAAGGATGGCTGATTGTTTTCAACATTGACTGAAGAATAGTGGGCGATGATAAATACTGGTAAAGTGAGGGTGATCAAAGCGATCACTGTTCCCACAATGTCTGCCAAACGTTGGGAATATGTATCGGAAGAATTGGCAGACTGGCTATTTAAATTCATACAAAGTTGCAATTAATCAGAATCACGAGTGGGTTGACTCCCTGGAAAAGAGGGTCTACACTATTCTAACTATTTTTTTACTATAAACCGTAATGTCAGGGATAACTGACATTTTTGATCCTTCAGAAATTCCGTAGGGGCGCAGGTCCTGCGTCCAATTAGATTGGTCCCTGCGCCCAAGATTATGCAGCCACTTTTTGTCCTGTAGTTGATTCTTCAGATTGTGGTGACTCTTGTTTTTCTTGATTTCCCTGTTCTGAATCACTGCTGGGTTGAACTATTTGGAGGTGAATATTATTCACTTGATTAATAAATAGTTCTATTGCCTGACTTACTCTTTGTTGTTGTTTACCTTCTTCGGAAATATCATAACAACGATAGGCTGGGCTAATTCCCAAAATAAACTTTTCCTGTTCAGCTTCTAATAATTCAACGGCTTTGTTAGCAGCCATCCAATTTTTTTCAAAAGGAAATGAGGTAACGATACTAGCAACAATGGAAGCAACGGCTGGGCAAATAACAGGCAGCCATTTTAACCAGCTTTGTCCTGCTTCTAATTTATCCACCAACACTAAAATTGGTGTGACACCTGACAAAATAACGGTAGAAATTTGCAAAACATAGTAAAGAGTTCTGGCGAGATCTCGAGAACTTTTATAATCATCAATCAACTCTTGACAATATTCTAAAGCTTTAGCTCGTGCTGGTAAAACTGTATTATAGTCCAATGTAGTACCATTGCTTAATAGAGAGGTATAGAGTTCAGCTTTTTTGGAAAGCTCAGTTTTTTGTGATTCCTTTTGAGCATTTTTCACAGATTGTCTATTGAAGATAAACAAACCAAGAGAAACACTTAAAGCAACGGATGCAGCAGTTATATATTGTTGATCACTAGAACCAACATAAATGATGAAAATTGATGTGATAGCAACTGCGGCTAATAAATAATCAATCAACTTGAAAAAAAACAGCATATTTTTTCCTGGTGTGGTTATTGTCGGAATGTTGAATTGATGATTGGAAACCCCGTTGTAAAAATATTTTCACAACCAAAGATGTATATTACACGAAAGTAACATTATTGACAAGTTGCCAGGACTAGCAATATTTTTCAGAAAAAAGGTTAAGATCCGGATTTTCCAGTTGTTTTCAAGGATACAGATATAAATAAAGTTTAAATTTAATTAAGTTGATGAAAAATTTCCATCAACTTGTGCATTTAATAAATGAACCTACTGTAAATTCACAAATCAAATCGCAGTGCTGTATCTTTTGCGCGTAGCTATGGCTAACACTAACACCAAAAATGTTAAAACTCCTGCTAGATATAAAGGATAGCTGTATGTAATGGGTTGAGATTGTTGAACTATCATCCCAGCAATCACTGGGCCAATACCGTTGGAAATACTTAAATAGGATGCGTTTAATCCTAATACGGTTCCCTGATCTTGCGGTTGAGCATTGAGAGAAATCAATGTACTAATCATGGGTTGGACTAGGGCGTTAAACAGTGCAAATAATATGCTAACTACGACAAAATAAGTGATGCTAGGCCAAACAGGCATTAATATAAATGATAAACTGCGAACAAATAAGCCTAAAAATAATATTTTGACAACATTAAATTTACGACGAAGAATAGATACTCCCCAAGTTTGCATAACTACTCCTAATGTGCCAAAAACTAAAAATAAGAGTGTTAAAGATTTATTATTTTGATCTAAAACTTGAATAAAATAGGGTTGAAATGCGTAGGTAAACATGGTAAATGTTGTCCCTGTGCAAAAATTAATAAATAATAAAATGCCAATTCCTGGCATAGCAAATCCTTTAATTAAATTATCTAACCCTAAATCAAAGATGTTTGTGGATTTTGGAGATTTATTTTGGATAGTTTCTGGTAATAAAAATATTGTCATTAACATCCCGATAAGAGCAACTGCACCGGAAACTAAAAATGCTGTTCCTAAAGAAATTTGCTGTGCTACTAAACTAGTCGCTGGGCCAAGAACAAAGCCTAATCCCATTGCTGCGCCATAAATCCCAAATGCCTGAGCGCGATCTTTTTGACTGGTAACATCAGAAATAACGGCTTGGGCAACAGAAGCATTTCCACCTGTGATACCATCTAAAAATCTGGCGAAAAATAGTAAAGTTGCTGTTGTGGCAGTTCCGGCTATGGTATTAGCAATTACTGTTCCGGCTAAACTAATTATTAATAATGGTTTCCGTCCAAATCTGTCGGAGAGTTTACCAATTACAGGAGTGGCGAAAAATTGAGCAATGGAATATGTTGAGAATAATAAACTGGTTTGGAAATCATTTAAACCAAATTGTTTACCATAAAGATAAATTATGGGGATTAAAATTGTAAAACTTAGGGAGTTAATAAAGGCAATTAAGGCAGTAATCCAAAAAATTCGGTTCATTGTTAATTAAATATATTTATCTTTAGTCATCCTATCATTCACTGGACTTTTACTTACTGCCCATGAAATTTAAATTACAGAGATTTTTTCAGCAGCCGGGAAAACACTTGCATTCACGAGTTCATATTCAAATTCACAATGGACAATTCACAATTATCGGTATGGGTGCAAGATATATGATCTTAAACTGGTGAGAAATCAGACACCTAGCTTTTCTTTATCTTGGACGGTGATGCACATTATTGATGAGTCTAGTCCTTTTCATGGGATGACATCGGCATTATTAAGTCAAACTCAGGCCTTGCTGATGATTTCTATGAGTGGGATTGATGAAACAGTGGCACAGGTTGTCCATGCTCGTTATAGTTATGGCGTTAATGAGATTTTGTGGAATCATCAATTTGTAGATATTATGTACTATAATACGCCTGATAGACATCGTTACTGTGACTATACGCATTTTCACGATGTTTTGCCAATTTATTAGTTCTCTAATCCATAGACTACTGGCTTTTCCCATTTATTCAGCAAGTCCTATATCCCATCTTCCGCACCCTAAATTGTCACACAACGAAAAATGGTCGTTTGGGGATTTGGGATTAGCGATAGCGAAGCGCTACTGCAAGCAGTTCGCTACCTAAAATTTCGACCTTTTTGTATAAAAATCATCCTTCAATGTATTCAAAAGTCCGAAATTACCGATTGTGACACCGGGAGTGCGGAATGTGGGCTATATATTAATTAATACTTTATTTACTTTTACTTACTTAAAAAAAATTGTATAATTTTATATTATTAAAATCAAGCTACACAACGGCTTATCAACTTCTGTTTGTACAAAAAACAAAACCCCCTCTAAAAGAATAGAGGAGGCGTTGTTGTTAAATAATAAACCTGGCATCGAGCTATTTTCACGGAGGGCTACCCCTCAACTATCGTCGCCGCAGCAGCGTTTCACCTCTGAGTTCGGGAAGGGATCAGTGTGGTTCCACCGC
>NZ_JAQMTJ010000185.1:0-9478 GCF_028330815.1 Dolichospermum lemmermannii CS-548 | reverse complement strand
GCACGATAAAATCAATATACATTTTTTTCGTAAAAACCCTTAAATAACCTATCTATAAGGTATTTGTCGAATTTACATTTCGTTACATATGTTGATTGTTTAACGCCAACTTACTTATCGAGTAACTGAACATCCGCATCAGCACTCAAGCCTGTTAAACTCAAACTAAAGTTACTTGGTGTTCCCACATTGAAACTATAGTAATCGTCAATATCACCAGTTCCTACCCAGTCACTAAAACTTTGAGTACCTGTTAATGTCCCAACAGCACGGGCTGTAGCTAGGGTATTTCCAGCATAATCAACAGGTGCATTTACTGATGGAAGTTGCTGTGAACTAGACACTGTTAGACTGGAACTTAAAGGGTCTTTATCCAGGTAAGTTGAGAAATTACCCAATCCTGATAAAGAGGAATCAAAAGACTTTTCAGAACTATCAAACATAATGCGCTCCTAAATAATTTATGAAAATCTTGATTACGTAGGTTGGGCAATGCTCATCTTGGGTGTACTTCAAGAGTGAAATATTAGTATCACTGAGAATCTAGGATAAACTACTGCTTTTGTGGCGGATATTTTGCCTAAACTGTCACTTTCATTACACACATCTAAAATGATTTATGTTAACTTGACTACAGTAAAAAATACTATTTTATTAAAAAAATTATACTAAATTGTGCAATAATTACGCAAAAATGACGTAAAAGCCTTGATTTACCTGATGACGACTGATTTTAATTTGTAAATCTTAATACTTATTCGTGCTTCTGCGTGAGAAATAAAATGTCAATCACACGCAGGTGGGCTTTATTCGGATAGCATCCAAGAATATTACATATTTTGATATCTCCACATAGCAGACATAGTGTCTAAATCAATCCCGTTCATATCACCTTCCGCCGTATTTTTAAACAACGCCGTAAACGCACCCGCACCCAACCGATATTGCGGAAACATCCGATAACAAGGAATACTAGTTAAACGAGATTGAAAAGTAGATAAATGCTCAACTTCCACCGCTTGAAAATGCGGAAACCGTTCTAAAAACCATTCACAAACCTGCTCATTTTCTTCAGCAGAATAAGTACAAGTCATATAAGCCAAATAACCTTGAGGGGCAACAACTTGGGCAGAATTAGCAATAATCCGTTTTTGACGATTTGCACTTTTATTAATTGAAGTCGCGTGAAAACATCCCGGTGCTTTCTCATTTTTAGCTAGTAAAGATTGCCCGGTACAAGGGGCATCAACTATCACCAAATTACTCGAAGCTGGCAACAGTTCTGCAAAAATACTCGAATCCCTATTTACTACTCCACTAGGTTTAATTTGACAACGTTTTAAATTAGAAATTAACATCCCCAACCGCTTACCAATCACCTCATTAGTAATTAATAAATCAGGTTTTAAAGCCCTCCAAGCAAACACACTTTTACCACCAGGGGCAGCACACATATCAAAAACTACAGATATTGATTCGGGAATTGCCAACAAAACCGAAGCAGAAAATACCGAAGAAAAATCTAAACAATAAAAATGTCCTTGTTCATGAAGAGAATGCTTACCAGGTTTTTCTCCTAAAGATAACCGGTCTACAAAATGCGGTTGCCAATGTGTTGGTGTTTGCACATTAAAAGGCGAAATATCGGGTTTATCTTGACACCACAGAATACAAGGTGCAAAAGGTTGAGGATGAACTAAAGCATCAATAAACTTTGTTTGTTCATCTACATTTGCAAATAACTGTCGCGTAACTTTAAGCAATAAATTAGAAGGTTTTTGCATATTAATTTCTACCAAATTAAATCAGAAGAGAAACTGTTACATGAGAACAATGCAATCAATATATTTGGCTGCATACTAAAAAGACATTGACCGATATTCAAATGGCGTTTGCAAAGTTCGTCCGTTATGGCTTCTGGCTTTTGCCTAGAAGCTAACCTTGTTTTAATGCTTGTCAAACTCATACCAAATTAAGATTTTAGATTTGGTATTCCACTTATGTACCGGAGAGGTCATGATATTTAACAATTTTCAGCAAAAACTCCGCCAAGAATCACAACGTTGGCGAGACGAAGGAATTATTAATTCTTCCCAGTATGACCAAATAGCCAAGCGGCATCAATTTAATAAGATAGAAGAATCTACCCGTGATAGTTTTGGTGTCATTGCCATTGTCATTGGCGGTTTACTATTAGGCTTAGGTTTAATGACCCTTGTGGGCGCAAATTGGCAGGGTTGGTCACGGGATGTTAAGTTTATCTTGTTAATGAGTTTATTTCTCTCCACAGCCATTACTGGGTTTTTGACTTGGCGAGAACCTACACTTACCACAAATCAGGGTAAAAAATCCCAAGAGGGTAAACGGGTACTCGGAGAAGCATTGTTAATTCTCAGTGCTTTTATTTTAGGGACAACCCTCATGTTAATGGGGCAAATATTCAATATTAGCGGTTCAGCTTCTGAGTTATTTTTAGCTTGGGGGTTTGGAGTGTTAGTCATGGCTTATAGTCTTTCCCTCAATTCCTTGGGAATTATGGCCATTGTCCTCATTCAAATCGGTTATTGGATAGGAATTGGTAATTTAGGATCTGAATCTGGGGAACTGACTTGGGCGCGGTTAGCTGTGCGCCATATGCCCTTACTATCATGGTTACTGTTTGTTCCCTTAGCTTATATTTGCAGATCCCGGTGGATTTTTGGCATGGGAGTTGTGGCATTTATTATATCTTTGCAATATAACCTCAGACCTTTACCACTCTTAACATTTTCTGATCTAGTTTCTTGGATAGCTTCCTTTGCGTTGGCTTTACCACCTGCCTTACTTTGGAGTTATGACGATTTACTTTTTCCCACAGTTAATTATAGATTGTTTCAACCCCTGGCACGTAATTTAGGTTTGATTTGTTTTGGGGTAGTTTTTTATCTTTTGTCTTTTCGTTCTCAATGGGAATCTGTAGACTCTAGTAGCAGTTTATCATTTTTAAATCCCTTCGATCAAACTAGTAATTTATCGAATGTATTGCCATCCTTGCCCATTATTGATTTAGGAATTCTCAGCGGTTTGGCAGTGTTGCAATGGTTGTTTCTAATTCGTCAAAGCAACAGTCCACTTCGTCGGGAAGTATTTTTCAGAATTGGCATTATTACTACTTTTTTGGGTTTCATCCTGATTACTCCCTTTTGGCATCAAGCTATCACCAGAATTACTGAACTAGGCATTTTTATCTTCAACATTTTGTTGGCAATATTAGCCTGGGGATTAGTTCAAGAAGGGTTGAAATTACGAAAAAGAAACGCCTTTTGGTGTGGTATGTTATTATTTACCCTGCAAATTATTAGCCGGGTTTTAGAATATAATACTGAGGTTCTTTTCCGGGCTTTAGTATTTGGTATTTGTGGTTATTCTCTCATTGCAGCCGGACTTTGGTTTGAAAGTCGTTTTACTACTTCTAAAACTAGTAATAGCGGGAATAGCGGTGGTAGCGGGAATAGCGGAAATAGCGGGAATAGTGGTGGTAGCGGTAATAGCGGGAATAGCGGTGGTAGCGGTAATAGCGGAAATAGTGGGAATAGCGGGAATAGTGGGAATAGCGGTGGTAGTGGAAATAGCGGTAATAGTGGAAATAGCGGTGGTAGTGGAAATAGCGGTAATAGCGGTATCAAAAGTAGTAGTGGAGGCAATAGCGATAACAGGGGTGATAAAAGAAGCAATAGTGGGAGTGATTATAGAAGTAGTAGTGGAGGCAATAGCGATAATAGAGGTGACAAAAGAAGCAATAGTGGGAGTGATTGGAGTGATTATAGAAGTAGTAGAGGAGACAATAGCGATAATAGAGGTGACAAAAGAAGCAATAGTGGGAGTGATTATAGAAGTAGTAGAGGAGATAATAGAGATGACAACAGACGTGATAACAGAGGTGATTAATGGGATAATTTTCAATCAGAATGAAGACATATTCATCAAGAATAATTCAGCAGTTAAAACAAATTAATAGGGGATATTCTGCCGGATATTGCTACATTACTCGCACAAAATTAGATTTTGACTCTTACTTTCTTTCTCCTGACTCGGTGACTCCTGAAGTCTTGCTATATAGGGCTTGCTGAATAAACCGAAAACCTAGATAGATTAAGAGTTTCCCGGTTAAAAAAGTGAATTAGGTGCAAGGAATAAGGATTGAAACCATTAAAAACCTATCATTTTCTGAAATTTGAGACTATTCTTCTCTCCTTCTAATTCTTCCTCCTGACTCGGTGACTCCTGACTCCTAGCCCTCACGAAAAGACTTTTTCAGCAAGCCCTATATAAATCTCTGCGGATAAATTCCTATCTAAAAATTAGCAGTAATGGGAAAAGTATTTTTTCCGATTATCTATTACCAATTACTAAATTAATCCCATGAAAAATGACTTCCCTGAATCAAAAAAAACCTCAACCCCAGAAATGCAATTTTCTGAAAAGTTAACTTTTCGGGATTATCTTATTGCTACAGAACAGAAAGCTAATAAACCTTTACCGATTTGGCGATTAATTGCCCCTTTATTGGTTCAAGTAGGTTTAATTTTGGCTGTACCTTCTCAAGCCATGTATACAGACATGACTGGTAAGACGGTAATTTTGCAAACTGTAGCTATAAATCCTAATGATGTTGTCCGAGGTTCTTCATTGAACTTGGATTATAATATTTCTCGTCCCGAAACTTTGAGAAGATTACCAGGTTGGAATAATTGGTTGCGAAGAAATTCCCGCAGAGGTAGACAAATTTCCCAAGGAAGTACCTTATATCTAATTTTGCAAGAACGACAATCTTTTGATAGGAATGAACTCCAATCTTGGAAACCTATCCGAGTAAGTAGTAATCGCCCTGTTGATTTATCTAATAATCAGGTAGCTTTAAAAGGTAATTATCAAGACGGTTTAATTAATTATGGGTTGGAAAACTATTTCATTCCTGAAGAACAAAGACAACAGATTAATGAAGATATTTCACAAGTTCAGGAAAACAGAAATGGTAGACAACAACCAATTTTAGTGAGGGTAAAAGTAGATCCTCAAGGTAATGCTATTCCTACGGGTTTATCCATAAGAGATGCGAATGGTGAACGTGGCTATCGCAATTATCGTTTTCAATAGGATTAATCTGTCAGAATCATGATTTACAAGATTTAAGGATTTACAGGATGATAGAAAAAATTCCCAAATTTTATCAACCCAACAACAATCATAAATGCTGATTCTGACATTTTCACTCTTTTTATTGAGAGAGTGAATTGACACTCCCCGGTCTAAAGACACTGGGATTCCTGGTTCAACGAGGCCACTTAAACCAGAATCCTGGCGTTATCTAGTCCAAAAGAATATAATCGGCTTTTTTCGCCTTTCCCCGGCGTGTTTGATTCCCTTGAACATAAATCCAACCATCAGTAAAATATACCTGTTCTCGGACTTGCTTGGTGATATCCCACCCTGAACGCACCAAAGCAGGTAAAATATATTTTGTACAAATATCCTGTTCTGAAAGTTCGCGTTTATCAGTTATCTGTCATTAAAAAAGATAAACTTTCTCAGATCAGACAAGATTGCTATATATGATCAAGTAGAATAAGATGTTTGTCTGTTGTCAAAAATTGCTGCTATATATGTCCAAAACTTACACCGTAGAAATTAACCACCAAGGTACAACATATACTCTGCAAGTTCCTGAAGATGAAACTATTCTCAACGCCGCCTCAGCTACTGGTTTAGACCTACCAACTTCTTGCGGCGCTGGTGTTTGTACAACTTGTGCGGCTTTGGTTACAGAAGGAACTGTAGAGCAAGCAGATGGTATGGGTGTAAGTCCAGATTTGCAAAAACAAGGCTATGCACTACTTTGTGTTGCTAAACCTCTTTCTGATTTAAAAATTGAAACAGAAAAAGAAGACATCGTTTATCAAGCACAATTTGGGAAAGGGTAGTACCGCAGGGCGGAATTAAAAATTAACAATTAAAAATTAAAAAAGCAGATTGTATAAGCTTTTCATGAATTTTTAATAGTTAGTTGACTTACGCCGTTGTGTACTAGGTAAATAATTGATAATTACCAATCCCTAAAAAGTTTCTGTATTCTCAAAATCACAAATACAAAGGATTTAGAATCATGACAACTCACTTTATTACCGCCGAAATCGAATTGCAAGAAACCGCCACAGAATTGGAAAAAGCCATTACAGCGGAATTACAAAAACAAGGTGAACCCCTGCGTTGGGCTATTACTGCTATTGACGAAGAACAACAAATCGCAACAGTAGAAGCCGTAGTTACCGCTTAAATTTCTTCTTTGCGTCTTTGCTCCTTAGCGTCTTTGCGCGAAACAAAAACCTGTGATACCCATTCAAAAACCATACACCGTAATTTTAATTATACCCACCGGCATTGGGGCAGCAATTGGCGGTTATGCTGGTGATGCCTTACCAGTAGCTAGAGTTATATCACAGGTCTGCGATCGCTTGATTACTCACCCCAATGTCATGAACGGTGCAAGTTTATACTGGAATATTCCCAACGCTTTCTATGTCGAAGGATATGGTTTAGATAAATTTGCGGCTGGAGAATGGGGTTTACGTCCTGTCCGTAGTAACAGAGTCGGGTTACTTTTAGACCAGGGTATTGAACCGGAATTAATGCTGCGACACTTGCAGGTAGCCGACGCAGCCAGAGCAACCTTAGGATTAAATATTACAAATCATGTGATTACTGACGCACCGCTAAACGTAGAATTACGAACTTCTTCATCAGGTGCAAGTTGGGGAACAATTGGGAATCCTGATAGTTTATTACGGGCTGCCGAGAAATTAATTATAGCAGAAAAAGCCGAAGCGATCGCAGTTGTTGCCCGGTTCCCGGAAGATATGGACGAAACCGCAGTCCAAAACTATCGTCAAGGTCAAGGAGTAGACCCTCTAGCCGGTGCAGAAGCCGTCATTAGTCATTTATTAGTTCGTACCTTTAAAATTCCTTGCGCCCATGCTCCCGCCCTTTCTCCCGCCCCTGCGTCCCCTAATTTATCCCCTCGTGCAGCGGCTGAAGAACTAGGCTATACTTTCTTACCTTGTGTTTTAGTTGGTTTGAGTAACGCCCCGCAATTTATCATTAATACAAAAAATCACAATTCTTTGTCCACTGATATCTGGGTAAATCAAGTTGATGCTTTAATTATTCCCGCCACCGCTTGTGGAAATAGTGCTTTATTGAGTTTAAGTCATAAACAATGTCAAATAATTACAGTCGCAGAAAATAAAACTTTGATCCAAGTTCCTGCTTCTATGTTAAAAATTCCAACCTTACAGGTAAACTCATATTTGGAAGCAGTAGGCGTATTAGTCGCTCACAAAGCAGGTATCAATCCTTCCTCATTAACAATTAACAATTAACAATTACTAACCACCAATTACCAATTACCAATTATTTTTCTAAAATCCTGTGATTGAACAAAAAAATCAAGAACCAGAAATCCCCTACTTAACACGCACCCAAGTCTTAGTAGCAATGGGTGTAACCGCAATTATTCTCTGGATAGTTGCTAAATTATGGTTACGTTGGGGCGATATCATCCTTTTTAAATGGCACTGGCGCGAACAAGATTTATTATTAGGAATTAGTTTAGGTGTAATTATTACCATATTAAGTGGTTTAGCTTATCGCCTTTCCCCTCCCTATCGCAAAAGCGCTGATTATTATCTAGAAATGGTTCTCAAACCTCTAGCTTTACCAGATTTAATCTGGTTAGGATTACTTCCCGGTTTAAGTGAAGAATTATTATTTCGGGGTGTCATGCTACCCGCTTTAGGTGGAGATCATACCGCTGTGATCGTATCAAGTCTTTGTTTTGGAGTTTTGCACCTTAGCGGTCCCCAACAATGGCCTTATGTAATTTGGGCAACTATTATTGGTATAATCCTTGGTTATAGTGCCTTATTAAGTGGCAACTTGTTATTACCAATAGTTGCTCATATTGTGACAAATTGGCTATCTAGCTATTTATGGAAAATCCAAAAACTTTAGATATGGCTGGTAGCAGCCAATTCCTCCCCAGATTTTTGTCAAACAAGTCAATCCCATAAAAAATCTCTACATGATAGCTGCTTTGATTTTTTAAGGATTTTCTGCCCTGTTAGCAATGACCAATGACTAATCAACAACTGCCCCAATAAAGTTAAGATTCTAGTATCTGTCAATGAAAATTTTTTAAGCTATATAGTAAGCGGCAACGGTAAACACATTATGTATGATGTCCTAGATTCCCACGCAGTCCTGGAAGTATTGCGACCAGTAGAAGATCCAGAACTTCGCAAAAGTCTGGTAGAACTGAATATGATTCGCAACGTCAAGATTGACGGTGGCAAGGTTAGTTTCACTTTGGTGTTAACCACTCCCGCTTGTCCTTTACGGGAATTTATTGTTGAAGACTGTAAAAAAGCTGTAAAAAAGCTGCCTGATGTCACAGATGTAATTATAGAAGTAACAGCGGAAACACCCCAGCAAAAAAGCTTACCAGACCGGAATGGCGTACCTGGGGTGAAAAATATTATTGCTGTTTCTAGCGGTAAAGGTGGCGTTGGTAAAAGTACAGTGGCTGTAAATATTGCCGTGGCTTTAGCGCAAAGTGGGGCAAAGGTCGGTTTATTAGATGCAGATATTTATGGACCAAATGATCCCACAATGTTGGGTTTGAGTGATTCCGAAATTAATGTCCGTTCTACAGAAGCAGGAGACATCCTCGAACCGGCTTTTAATCATGGTGTCAAGCTGGTTTCAATGGGTTTTTTGATTGATCGAGATCAGCCAGTAATTTGGCGCGGTCCCATGCTGAATGGTGTGATTCGTCAGTTTCTCTATCAAGTCGAATGGGGAGAACTGGACTATTTAATTGTGGATATGCCCCCTGGGACTGGAGATGCTCAATTAACTTTAACCCAAGCTGTCCCCATGGCAGGAGTAGTCATTGTCACCACACCACAAACTGTAGCTTTGTTGGACTCCCGAAAGGGGTTGCGGATGTTCCAGCAGTTAAATGTCCCAGTTTTGGGAATTGTGGAAAATATGAGCTATTTTATTCCCCCAGATCAACCAGATAAGCAATATGACATTTTTGGTTCTGGTGGTGGTTCCAAAACAGCCGCAGAATTGGGAGTTCCTCTGTTAGGATGTGTACCATTAGAAATTTCTACCCGGATTGGCGGTGATACTGGTGTGCCGATAGTAATTGGTGAACCCAACTCAGCCGCAGCCAAAGCCCTAACAGCGATCGCTCTCACTGTCGCAGGTAAAGTATCAGTTAATGCTTTGACATAAGATCAGGAGTCAGGAGTCAGGAGTCACCGAGTCAGGAGTCAGGAGTCAGGAGTCAGGAGTCAGGAGTTTAGAAGAAGAAAGAAAGAAAAAAGAAGAAAGAAGAAAGAAGAAAATTTCTCTCCCTGCCCCTACTCCCCTACTC
>NZ_JAQMTJ010000184.1:0-11573 GCF_028330815.1 Dolichospermum lemmermannii CS-548 | reverse complement strand
TAAATTGACCCCTCTCCAAACCTCTCCCCGACGCGGGGAGAGGCTTTGAAAACCCCATTCCCTGGTAGGGAAGGGGGGCAGGGGGGTTAGGTTTTTGGAAATTATGGGTTTCATCTGATACTTTTCAAACAACCTCTAAGGCGAAGGTACTTAATACCACTGGACATCCTAAGTCTAATATATCTTGCGCTTGGTGAGAAATCTGTGCAATTCATTTTTGTCTTTGACACTCTTTTTAACTTATGACATATTTACCAGATTTGAGGCTATATTTATGTGAATCTGGCATTTTCTCAATTTATGCTAATTTTGAATTCTCAGGGTTTGGGCTGTAAGATAAACTTTTGTCCATTCACCTAGAACTTGATGGGTTTTCAGTTGTAGTTCTTGGGCTATGACTTCTATGGAGTTACCTGCTTTGCGGAGGTTGAGGATTTGTTGTCCTATGGGAGTGATTTTTTCTGGAAGTTGTTGCCATTGGGTTTCTGTTAGCCCTAAATTATGTTCTTCTAGGGAAATGGACAACCAGTTATCAATTAGTTCTGGTTGGCCTTTAATAGCAAAGACTCGCACGGCATGATAACTGAGTTTTTCTCGCAGCCGATATACTTCTTTAATGGGTTTGTTGAGTTGTTTGGCAATTTCTTCTTGGGATTTGCCTTGCAGATATAAGCGCAACCAATCTACTGCTTGTTGTCCAATATTTTCTAATAAGTATTGTTCAAATTCTTGCTGTACAAGTTGACGGTTAGCTTGTTGTTCTTCTAAGTGTTGGGTTTCTTGATATTGAGCGATCGCTTGATTATCAACTAAGCTAATCGGATTGTCGTTATTTTCTGTGAGAATTTCCTCAGAAACAAGTTTCACTAATTCGCTAGTAGGTACTTGTGTTAAGCCTCCTCGCTGAATTCGCCGCAGGTAGTTAACAAAGCGGTACATTAATATCGGTTGATTCCGAACTGGACGCAAACAATATTCTTCTATGCTGGCAAATAGTAACGTATCCCGCAATCTTTTGTCCGTTGTTAATGCGGTAATGTGAGTCATTTGTTGTTGGATATATGAGTCACTTTGCATCAGTTCTTGGAGGACTTCTTGCAGCACATCAATAACGCTTCGTTGGCGATCGCGGCTGAGAGATATCCACGTCTGAATTTTGTTTCTTACCGCCACTACACTACTCAAGCGGCTAATGAGTTGACGATAAGCCTTTTCTCTGCTCATACCTAAATAGCGTTTGTGCAGAATTCGCCACCGATATTCCATTGCTTGTTTAGCAATTTCTAGTTCTTTGGGGTTAAGTAGATCAAACCGTGCTAAATCCACTCCCAAAAGCCAATTAAGAATACTTTGTCTAGTAGCCTGACTTTGTTCTGGACATTCTGTAATTAGTCGCTGTTGCCAATATTGAGCTAAATTTACCCCATTTTGTGTCATAGCAACATTGCGCTCCTTGAAATTAGATTTAGCGATTTAGTAGCAGGTAATAACTCCTAGTTGATTCGTTCAATAGACCGTAATACAGCGGTTTCCGCTCTTATGAGGTACAAAGTTGAATCATGAAACTCTTGTAGTGCGGGCATCTTGCCCGCTAGATATGTACCTCATAACACCGGGAAGTGCTGTATCAAATTAAGATGAAGCTACATTGAATAATATTTCAAGAATAATTAACCGCAGATAAACGCAGATTAAGACGGATGAATTAATGGATTTGATGTAAAGATTCAGACGTTATGGGATTACGAACATAATAATATTGTGGACTATTGATGCAAGTTGCTATTTAGGGAAAGAGGGAATAGGGGTTTATTACCTATTACCCATTACCTATTACCTACAGCACTTCCCGGTGTTATGAGGTACATATCTAGCGGGCAAGATGCCCGCACTACAAGAGTTTCATGATTCAACTTTGTACCTCATAAGAGCGGAAACCGCTGTATTACCCATTACCCATTACCCACCTAATAGATGGAATTAAATCCTAGCAGCACCGATAATGGGATTTTCCACAGATTCTCGATACTGTTGAACGTCTGCTGTATAAGCAATTGGCAATACAGCTTCTACGTTTTCATGGGGACGGGCAATAATTACCCAAGATTCGAGAGTACCACCATGAACTTTTTCTACAGCATCCACACCGGCTGCCATAGCGGCCTTAACTTCGGAAACATCACCACGAATATTGACGGTAAAGCGAGCGCTCCCAACTCTGATATAACCAACGAGGGTAACTCGACCGGCTTTTACCATTGCGTCTGCTGCTGCGAGAACGGCGGGAAAACCCTTAGTTTCTAATGATCCAACTGCCTGTGATGACATTTTTAATCTCCTGTTTTGAATATAAAGTTATCGGTTGCTACAAGTTAATTTTTATGAAGAAATGCTTCAATTTTTCATAGCGAACTTACTTAGAAAATACGGAAAGGTTCAGATTTGGAGGTGAAGTGGATAGGTAAGACTGTTTCCACATTTTCCGGGGGATTGGGAATAATGTAGTGGGTAATAACCTCACCGCCATAAACTTCTTCACCAGCAACAATTCCAGCGGCTACGGCTGTTTGCACTTCCGCAACGTGGCCTCTGACAGCAACTATCATGCGACCACTTTCCGCGATACCGTAATAAACAATCGTGACACTAGCAGCTTTGACCATTGCGTCTGCTGATGCTAAAACCGCAGGAAAACCTAATGTTTCAATTGCGCCAACTGCCATTGGCATGGCTTAAATCTCCTACTATCGGGATAAGTGATTCCTATTTTACGTGGATTGTGTCCCTATTTTAATTTTTGCGGAAATTTTCTTTTTTTAATTGGTGACTGGGTATTAGCTAAGGTGATCCACACTGATGTAAACTGGAGTTTATGTTTCCAAGTTTTCTTCCTGCCGCAGTTGGGCAACTCACAGAACCAACATCCATCGCTTTGGCTCAAAATATCCAAAGTCAGGCGATTATTACTTATGCCGCCAATGAACCCATTAATACCACTTATGTCCAACAAGGTTATGGTGGTACACCGATTTTATTAATTCATGGTTTTGATAGTTCGGTGCTAGAATACCGCCGACTTTTGCCTTTACTAGCTGAAAAAAATGCAGTTTGGGCCGTAGATTTATTGGGATTTGGTTTTACAGATAGATTACCGGGGATTGCTTACAGTTCGGTCACGATTAAAAACCATCTCTACTCATTTTGGCAAACCCTGATTAACCAACCTGTGATTTTGGTGGGTGCGTCAATGGGTGGGGCTGCGGCTATAGATTTTACCCTCACTTACCCAGAGGTAGTGAAACAACTGGTATTAATAGATAGTGCGGGTTTGAAAGGTAATTCCCCATTAAGTAAATATATATTTCCACCTTTGGATTATTGGGCGACGGAATTTTTGCGAAATCCCAAAGTGCGTAAAAGCATTTGTCGAACTGCATATAAAAACCCAAATCTGATCTCCGAGGATGCTTTGTGCTGTGGAGAATTACACTTACAAATGCCTAATTGGACTCAAGCCTTAATTGCCTTTACCAAAAGTGGTGGTTATGGTGCTTTTAAATTTCCCCAACTTGCCAAAATTGAGCAACCAACTTTAATTTTGTGGGGCGATAGTGATAAAATTTTGGGAACTGGGGATGCTCCCAAGTTTGCTAAAGCAATTCCCCAAAGTCAGCTAATTTGGATTAAAGATTGTGGTCATATTCCTCACTTGGAACAATCACAAATTGTCGCTGAACATATATTAGAATTTCGGAATTAATCTCATAATTCACAAATTTCATAAGAGGATAAATATTAAATTATCATGGCTGAATTTAACTGGATTAACGGTCTAATTGGGGGTATCCTCATTGGTATAAGTGCGGTTCTACCGCTCTTATGAGGTACAAAGTTGAATCATGAAACTCTTGTAGTGCGGGCATCTTGCCCGCTAGATATGTACCTCATAACACCGGGAAGTGCTGTAAGTGCCACTATCCTTTTAGCCTTTAATGGTCGGATAGCCGGAATTAGTGGTATGGTTAATGGTGCTATCAGTTTTAACATCTTGTAGTGCGGGCATCTTGCCCGCTACATAAGTACCTCATAACACCGGAAAGTGCTGCATTCTCACTTCAATCATACAACCAAGTATTTTTGGAAAAATCCTCACTGTCTTGATTGGGTTTTTCTTGAAGTCGTTCTATTGACCTATGAGATTTTTTGTATTGAATGGATTTGGAAATTTGACTAGCTTGTTGACTAAGTTGTGAATGAGGTTGTTGACTAGGTTGGTTTAAAACCTTGATTTCTTCTAGCAACTGAGAGTTAGAATCTGCTAATTGTAATGCTGTTTGTTTTGTTTCATAAAGTTCCTTAGTTAAACGTTCTGCTAATGCTTCCTTTTCAGAAACAGCTATTTGTAAATCACTCATTTGCTTGATTAAAGTAGATTCTTTTTGTTTTAATGTAGAAACTGTTTGCTGTAATTCTTTAATACTAGCTTCCAATTCTAACTGATTATTGTTTGGAAGGGGAGGAGTATTAGCGGTTTGTATTGGTGTTTCCAATACTGCTTCAGCAGAAATTTCAATTACAGGTTCACCTTGTAGAGGTGTAAATTTTGTAGCCTCTTCCTGTATTAAGTTAGAGAGATTTTTTTTAGGCATTACTTTATAAACTCCATTATCTGATCATTCTTCAAGTATAAGTCTGGAAGTGACAAAAAAAGATCAGACACCCAACTTCTCCAAGAAATCAGGTATTTTATTATTTCAATTTATGGGTGATTTAGTCTAGATAATAGGTAAAATCAAGATGTTTACTTATCTATTTTTTTCCAGTTTTGGCTACTATATCTTGTCCTCGTTGTCATCAAATTATTGATAGTCAAGCAATTACTTGTCCTCAGTGTCGGCTATTGCTGAAAGCTTACGGACATCCTGGTATTCCTTTGCACCGCGCTCAAGGAAATGATCATCTATGCGACAGTTGTAGCTATCATTTTGATCATACCTGTAACTTTCCTCAATATCCCTATGCTCAAGATTGTACTCTCTATCAAAATATAGAAGAAAGTGAATTAGAATTGCAAAAGCAAAATTCTAATTATAACTTGAGTACAAGGGTTAATAATTGGATAAACCGCCATCAAACTTTGTTATTAATACTAGGCTTGTTATTAGTTTGTTTGTTAATAACTTTGTTCAACTCTTGATATAACAGAATCACGAAAACTGCCCTTAAACTGTCTTTACTTCTAAGTTTTCTGGCATAATTTCCACAGTTGATGAAATCTCTTCCTCAAATACTTCTAAATCAAACCAAAAAGTAGTACCAATACCAACTTCACTTACCAAATTAACTTGACTATGATGTCTGTCCATAATGTTTCTGACAATTGATAAACCTAAACCCGTTCCTTCTAGAGTATGAACTCTATTTTCTACACGAAAGAATCGGTCAAAAATTGCCTGTTGATCTTCTGGTGCGATACCAATTCCTGTATCACTAATTTCAATTCTCACTTTACCAGAATGATGCTGAGAATGAGAATTAGCATCTAGTTGATAAGCACGGATAACTACCTTACCACCAGCTAGACTGAATTTAAGAGAATTACCAATTAAATTCCCAAAAACTTGCAGTAACAAGTCATAATTTCCTAAAACAAAAGGTAAATCAGGAGTCAGTTCCTGGCACAGTTCAATACCTTTGTCTTTAGCATTAAGCTGATAAGTCCGTAATGTCTGTTCTATTGCTTGTGGTAAATCTACCTTATCAAAAGTGTAATTCCGACCAGATTCAAGTTTTGATAAATCTAAAACATCATTAACCAAGCGGGTGAGTCTATCAGTTTCATTATTAACTGTTTGCAAAAATTCCTTGCGTTCATCAATACCTAGATCTTCGCCATAATCATGTAAAGTTTCAATATAGGTTTTGATGTTAAATAAAGGAGTCCTTAATTCATGGGAAATATTGCTGATAAATTGGCTTTTAGCTTCATTCAGTTCCACCTCCCGGCTAATGTCTTGGACAGTGATAGCGATACCTTTAATACTTTCCCGTTGGAGGTTAAGAACTGTGGTTAAAACAATGCGAATTGTGCGTTGAGTAGGTTGTTTTAGGAGGATACGAAATTCAGCACTTTCACATTCACCTGCTGCCATTTCATATAAAGTCCGGGATATTTCCATTTGGACAGTATGGGGTAAGTGATGGAGTATATTACTACCAACAACATCCACACTTTCCCAATTAAAAATCCGTTTAGCAGTGGGATTAACTAATATTACTTGCATATTATTATCAATCAAAACTGCACCATCAGCAATAGTGGAAACTAAGGTTTCTAATTTAGCTTTTTCGGCGGTTAATTCCTCAATATTTTGTTCTTCATAACGTTCTAGCCGTTCTGCCATTTCATTAAAGCTGAAAATTAGTTCTCCTAGTTCACCACCGAGGGGGATATCTATGCGCTGTTTAAAATTTCCAGCCGCAATTTGTTTAACACCTACTAGCAATTCTTTAATAGGTTTAGTAATAGTTAAAGCATTAATTACTCCTGCTAAAATCACCATGACCCAAATTGTGATAAAAACGGCAATGGTAACATCACGGGTGAAATTAGTGGATATGACTGCCGTTTTATTAGGGTCAATACCAACTGCTAACACACCTAAATATTTGTTATCTACTATTAAAGGCACAAATACATCGGTAACTGTACCATCGGGGGTGTTATGCTGCCTAACCATTGGCTGATTTTGATTACCAGGATAATCTTCTGGTAGTTGGATATGGCGCTTAATAGTGAGGGAGTTTTCTACCTCTGGTTCCCAAAAAGGAAGACCAAAAAACATTTGCCCAGTTTCATCAGCGTATAACATATAACGCACGCTAGAAGTGGCACTGAAAAAACGTTGAGAAAATTGGGCAACTTCAGTTAAATTGTGATCAGCAATTAGGGGGGCTACATTTGCGGCCAGGAGTAATCCTAAATCACGACCAAAGCGGGTATCATTGAGACGTGCATCTTGCTGAATTGTGTTTACAGCCCAGAAGGTCAAACCACTCATGACCAAGGAAACCATGAGGGTGGCAACGGCTAGGAGTTTGGTCTGAAGGGTGAATTCTGACCACCAATTGGCGAGTGCTTTTGACGCACCAGAGGCGAATTCATCTCGGAAATTTGTAAAAAGAGCCAGCATCTTAAAATATGGTTGTTAGTAGTTTGTTGTTTTCTATCCCAAAAACTAAAAATTGCCAGTTAATTTTCCAAACGTGCTAGGAATTGGCAGGAGGGACAGGGGACAGAGGAAAGAATATAGTTGATCTTTTACCTCTTCTTTTCTAATTTAACTATGTTTTTGGAGTAATCGTAAAAACTTAGTTGCAAGAAAGGTAATGTGATGGGACTATTACAATGTAAAATACGTAATCATCTAGAATCCAAAATTGAGAATATTTCAACTTTCTAGGGTTAACAAACATTCTCACTCAGTCAATTATCCCCAAAATACTGATAACGTAATTAAATTTTTCCTATTCTATCTATGAATTCTCCGGAAACACCACGTAAATCACCCACCCAAGCAATAGGGGCAAAAATTTTCCACTATTGTAATTTCATCAGCTTATTTATTATGATCACCAGTGGATTGCAAATTTATAATGCTAATCCTGTTTTTGGCGGCCGTGGTGGATTATATATTTTCCCCCTGTTTACTTTAGGTGGTTGGTTGGCTGGAGGTAGACATTGGCATTTTGCAGCCATGTGGCTATTTTCTCTGAATCTTTTCTGCTATGGAATTTATATTTTCATTACCCAACGCTGGAAAAATAGATTTGTTAGCGAAAAAGATATCAAGGCATTACAAAAAAGTCAAAATCACCAACGTTTAAATTATGCTTGGCATCGAATTATTTATACAGCAATCATTCCTATTTTATTACTGGCAATATTTACAGGCATAGGAATGTACAAACCTGCTCAATTTTATTGGATAGTTGATATTTTTGGCAGTTGGCAAGCATTAAGAATTGTCCACTTTGCTGCTGTACCAACAGTGGTAATATTTGTCTGGCTTCATTGGAAGTTAGGGCAGAAGGTAGGGGGAAATTCCCTGACAAAATCTATATTTTTGTAAAAAATAGCAGAATTTAGGCATCAAAATGAATAATCATGAATTTACCCGAAGAAGGTTTTTACAACTTTCTAGTTTATCGAGTATGAGTTTATTACTTGGTGGTTGTGGTACACCTATATTTGCAGATTTAGTAGGGAAACTTTCTGAACCTCTCAATCAGAAATTTGAAGAATTAATATTTCAGCCTCAAAAGCCAGTTCCAGAATTTTTACCTAATCAAATTGAACCAAATAAGTTAATAATTAATAGTTTTAAATCTACACCAGTTATTGATCTAGCAAAATATCGTTTAATTGTAGATGGTGAAGTAAATCATCCGCTGAGTTTGAGTATGGCAGATATTCAAGCTTTACCTCTCACTTCTATGATTATTCGTCATGTTTGTGTAGAAGGCTGGGCGGCAATTGTGCAATGGGGTGGCATTCGTTTGCGGGAAATTATCGCCCTTTCTCAACCTAAATCCTCGGTTAAATATGCCTATTTTAAATCAGCAGATGGTTATTATGAAAGTTGGGATATAGCTTCAGCTTTACACCCACAAACCCTATTAGCTTATCAAAAAAATGGTGCAGCTTTGCCTGTGGAAAATGGTGCGCCTTTGCGGTTAGCTTCACCCATTAAACTTGGCTATAAACAAAGTAAATGGGTGACACGAGTTACCCTCACCAGTAAATTATCAAATGCTCAAGGTTATTGGGAGGATTTGGGTTATGAATGGTTTGCAGGATTGTAAATAAAGTAGGAGTCAGGAGTTCAGGAGTCAGGAGTCAGGAGTCAGGAGTCAGGAGTCAGGAGTCAGGAATCAGGAGTCAGGAATCAGGAGAAAGAAAATTATCTAATTACCACTGACAACTGACAACTGACAACTGACCACTGTACGGGCGAAGCATTTGGAGAACTATTTTTGGCAATGACGGATAATTTATCTTCCAAATGTGACCACTGTACGGGCGAAGCATTTGGAGAACTATTTTTGGCAATGACCGATAATTTATCTTCCAAATGCTTCGCCCCTACTGACAACTGACCTTATTTTTTCACTAAAATATAGGCATTTGTATATTCAGGTAATTTTTGAATGTATTGCTCAAAAGCTCTTTCACTGGTGAAAGTTCCTGCTAAAAAATCAAGTTGATAAAGATTAGGTAAAAATGCTCCACCTGTATCGGCAATTATGCCCATTTTTAAACGTTTCTGTCCACTCTGATTATCTTCAATGACAATTATTCTTCCTAAACCAATATTGAGAACATCCCCAGCAAATGTTACTCCTGGTTTAATGGATATTTTGGCATCTATTTTATATCCATAGCCTTTAATTGCATCAACTTCTTTAAAATACCAATAACGTGTTTGTGCAGTTGCTTTTAAGCCCCGAATATAGGACATTCCATTATTTCTATCTACGTTTAAAAACTCTTTAGTTCCATCTGTAAAATTAACTAATACTGTTCCCTGCATGAGTGCTGCTTCTAAACCACTGCGAGTTAAATAAGCAATTGGTTTAACTTTACCAAATTCTTTACCTCCAGGTTCATAAATACCTGATAAAACATCTTGTTTGGTATATTGAGTGTAAAATTTTTCTTGGCTTACTTCTTCGTTAATAGCGTAGATTGGCGTATTATATGTAGAAGTTTTTTGTCGAGAACCGGCATGAATAAAAGCTGCATATTTAGTAATTCTTAATTGTTTCTGCTGCGGATTTTCTGGGTTATGAGCAGACCATTTAATTACGCGAAAATTGGCGTTAATAAAGTTAGGATTTTGTAACCGAGTTGTTCGCTTATTAGAAATGTCTTCTTCTAAGACGACAATCATAAAATCTAATGTTTTCAGAATATCTTTAACGGTAACTCCTTGAGTTACTAAGATGCCTGTGCGTTGAATATCGGGATCTTCTTGAGAGTATTTCTGAAAATATTGTCTAGTATTTGTGAGTACGGTTAACAAATCAGCTTGATTACAATTTATGGGATTATTTGGTAATTTCCCTATTTTTAATACTTGATTAGAATTAACACTATATTGATATTTTCGCCATTCATTGATGACTGAATAAAATATAGATTTATCATTATTTTTGACATTTATATTAGATATTTCTTGCGGAGATATATCATGAGTAAATCCTTTAATTGGAGAATTTACTATTTGGGATAATGATAAATTTTTAACAATCTGTTGTTGTTGAATTGGCTGTTTATTAAGAAAACTCACTACTAATAAGCTAGTAATAAATGCTGTGACTTTTAATTTTTGATTAAAGAGGATACGCATAATTCATGAAAATAAACAATGATTACCCCCCATTTTAGCATTCTCAGAATTATTGACAATGGGAAATCTGCCCAATTAAGATGATTAATCATTCATTTCTTTTAAGGTAGCTAATGCTGAAGGTGATAAACGACTAAGATACCGGAATATCCAATATTTAACTATAGTGTCTAAAATTACAGGAAATGTGGCAATAAACATAAATATATAATTTCTACTCGCGGGTAAACCTAAGTGTTCTGCAAATCCTTCCAGAATTATTTCCCAGCCATGTGGTGAGTGAAAGCCTACAAATACATCTGTAGATAAGATAATTAAAAAAGCTTTAGCACTATCGCTTAAACCATAAACAATTTGATCTACAAAGTGTTGAAGAGAAATAATATCTTTGGCACTAAAAACAATTACTAATGCAAAGGTAATTAATGCTATAATGTCTGCAAATATATTACTAATAGCGTTAGCACTTTTATCTCGAAATTTTGCTGCTAGTTCTAGGGCTTTTTCTTTTATCTTGGATTCTACATTTTCTGGGGAATTTTTCCATTCTGAATCCAGAAGACTTTTAAACTTTAATTCTGCTCTAAATATTTTTAATTCATGAAAAGCTTCTTTCTCCATTTCCTGATTGAGAAAAATCAGGTGAGAGTTTTCAGTTCTCATCTTCTCTACTAAGGGAAGGATAAATATCCGCTTAGATAGTTGATGAGTGAGAAGGGGAACAATAATTAGCAGTAATAAGAATTTGACAGCTATAGTTGTCCGCTGTCTGGATATTTGATATTTTTTAATAAATTCTTGATCTGCATTCGGAGATATATCACGAAAAATTTTTTTGAAAGTTCTACCGATTGATCTAGGAAATATGCCAGTTTTTAAGAATGTAAATGGTTGTGATGGTTTTTTCACGATTAGATAAATCTAGTTTGAGATGAGATGTAGTCATCATAGCAATTCTTCCCTGATTGGAATCAACCTGATCATCCTACCTAGGAAGTTACAATTTGAGTTTGTTATTAAATAGGGGGTGCTGAAAAAGTTGTCTGTGAGGGCTAGGAGTCAGGAGTCAGGAGTCAGGAGTCAGGAGGAAGAATTAGAAGAAGAGAAGAATAGTATTGAATCTGGTCAAGTGATAGGTTTTTGCTGATTTCAACCCTTATT
>NZ_JAQMTJ010000183.1:0-13570 GCF_028330815.1 Dolichospermum lemmermannii CS-548 | reverse complement strand
TTTGATTTTTGTGATTAATTAATTATTTCAATCATCCCAATCATCTAAATCAGAAAAATCACAGTTTAGACATTATGCTAATAATTCTCGAATTATCCGAGTGACTGCTTTTTGAGTAACGCGAGTGGCAATTTGTTGACCTAAAAGTTGAACTCCTGGATTAACAATGATTTGGGCTAATTGAGGAGCAAATTTTGTGGCATCAAAGCCTTTAGTTCCTCGCAAAATCCCAGCAATGCGTTTAATATATTCTAAAGTTTGTTGTTGTTCAACACTTGCTGAAGGAATTTGATTGATTGCGGTGATTCCTACCCTTTCTCGCAGGACATAAGTCAAGTTATGCAAGGCATTTTTACTAACAGCATCTACACCGTTGAAAAATTCATCAACTAATCTGTCACGAATAAATGAACCTCGGTCAGAAGAGAGAAATTCTACTCCTTGATTAACAACCAAATTAAGATCATATTCTTGGTTACTGCGGGCATTTTTTAACAAATTCTCCAACCGATTCCAGCGAAATTTACCATCTTTAAACAGTAATTCTTGTAATGATGTTCTTAACTCATTTGCCGGATCTGTTAAAAGCCGTTTAGCAACATAAGGATAAGCCTCACTGAGAACTTTAAAATCGGGATCTATATAAATTGCAATCCCTTCCAAAGTCACAAGAGAACGAATAATTAAAGCGTAATAGGGAGGGACGCGGAAAGGATATTCATACATTAAAGCTGATAAATCATCGGTGATGCTTTTAATATTCAAATCCGCGACACTTGCACCTTCGGCATTAGCAAATACCTTTGCAAAAGCGGGAACGATGGGGGTAAGGTCTGTTTCTGGACTGAGGAATTCTAACTTTACATAGTCTTTTGCTAAACTATCAAATTCTCGATTGACAACGTGGACAATTGCCTCAATTAAACCATAACGTTGGGCTGGTTTAACTTCGCTCATCATGCCAAAATCGAGATAAGCTAATTTACCATCCATGGTCGCTAACAAGTTACCTGGGTGAGGGTCAGCGTGGAAAAATCCATGTTCTAATAATTGACGTAAAGAACACTGAACACCAACTTCAATTAAATACCGCGCATTGATTCCTAAAGCGGCAATTTTTTCGGGTTGAGTTAATTTAATGCCGTTAATCCATTCCATCGTTAAAACGCGACGGTTGGTGTATTCCCAGTAAATTTTGGGGACATAAATATCCTTCATGTGACCATATAATTCAAAAAAGCGTTCCGCATTTTCGCCTTCATGAATATAGTCCATTTCTTCAAAAATGCGATCGCCTAATTCATCTAAAATCCCCACTAAATCACTGCGGACTCGCTGGAAATTGTGCTGTATCCAACCAGCCAAATTCCGCAAAATATACAAATCTATAGTAATTCTTTCTCGTAAATCTGGACGTTGTACCTTAATCGCTACTTCTTCGCCAGTTTTCAATCTTCCCTGATATACCTGTCCTAAAGAAGCCGCCGCAATCGGTTGTGAAGACAATTCTGCATAAATCTCTAATGGTGTTGCTCCCAATTCTTCCTCAATAAACTGGTAAGCTATTTCATTAGGAAAAGCTGGTAATTGATCTTGGAGTCTAGTTAATTCTTCCAGGTAAATTGGTGGGACTAAATCTGGTCTAGTGGATAAAGCCTGACCAATTTTAATGTAAGCTGGACCCAACTTTGTTAATAGATCTCTGAGTTGAACAGCGCGACGACGTTCATTTTTAACCAAAATTCCCCATTGCTTATCCCACCATAACCCCAAGACAAAGGACAGAATTGGTTTTAAAACCGTCAAAATCCGCCCGATAACTTGCAGGAATCGCCCACTATACTGTGCTTGTATTTCCACAGGATCATACAGCATCGACTCCGGTTCAGATCCCACCCGCACCCGATGTCTGGGCTGTGGAGAAGCTTCAGCCGATTTGATTGCTACAGTCTGTGGATTTTGTTCTGCTACTACCTCAATTACGGACAATTCGCCTCCGCGACTGTCCTCCTGACTTGTTCGAGAACTAGAGGGAAGTGTCTTAACCATCATGAAGAAGCCACCAGTTAGATCAACGTTGTTAAATATTGTAACAATATCTTGTCTTTTCGGGATATCTTCAAAAATTATAAATTAATGCTTTGATATTTTTTGTCAATAAACGCAGCATAGTGTATTTAGGCAGAAAACAACATAGCTAAATATATTTAAGGACGAAGAGCCATATTTTTTCTAAAAAGACTGACAACAACCAAGTAAAGTTGGATAATTTGCTAGAATTACCTATTGATCTTGGGAGTCTTGTTAATGACAACAATCTTAGAAGTAAATAGTACAAATTTACTCTTGCTGCAATTGTTACAGGTAGGAGTGCCTACCCAAGCAGCCACTAGTCAAGTTGATTTAGTTCAAGGAGTAATCCAGGCATTTATTTTAGGGATTGTGCAAGGGATTACAGAGTTTTTACCAATTAGTAGTACAGCACATTTAATCATTGTGACGAAGGTATTTGGTTGGAAAGAACTGGGTTCTAAAGATTTTGTTGATGCTATTCAATTTGGGAGTGTAATTGCAATTTTATGGTATTTTTGGGCTGTTATTTCTAGTTTAGTGAAAGGTGCAATTACAGCTTTTAAAACTAAAGACTGGGAAAGCGAAGAATGGAAAATTGTTGTCGGGATTGCGGTGGGGACAATTCCCGCTTTAACTATTGGGTTTTTGTTAAAAGATGTGATCCCAGAAAGTTCCTTAATTATTGCGATCATGTCAATTATTATGGCGATTTTGCTAGGGTTAGCTGAAAAAATTGGGAGTCGTAAACGGGGTTTTGCTACTTTGGAAATTCGAGATGGTATTTTAGTAGGATTGGGACAAACTCTAGCTTTAGTTCCGGGCGTTTCTCGTTCAGGTTCCACTTTAACTACTGGCTTATTTTTAGGATTAGAAAGAGAAGCAGCCGCGAAATTTTCATTTTTGTTAGGATTTCCCACTTTGACAATTGCGACTTTATATAAAAGTCTGAAGATCTTCAAAATGTTTCAATCAGGTGAATTACCAGATAATATTGTGATTCTGTTAATTGTTGGCATCATTTCCACTTTTATTTTTTCCTATTTATCAATTGCTTTTTTAATCAAATACTTGCAAACTAAAAACACATTGGTTTTTGTTTGGTATCGGTTGGCATTTGGTATTTCCATTTTATTAGCGATCGCCGCTGGTTGGCCAGGATAACTCTGATAGAATATTTACACTAGGTGGGGATTGGGGATTGGATATTAAATTTTAGATTTTGGATCATGTTAAATTAACTTCTATCTAAAATTTTTATCCCCTAACAACTAACAACTGTACGGGCGAAGCATTTGGAGAACTATTTTTGGCAATGACCGATAATTTATCTTCCAAATGCTTCGCCCCTACTAACAACTGAAAACTGTACGGGCGAAGCATTTGGAGAACTATTTTTGGCAATGACCGATAATTTATCTTCCAAATGCTTCGCCCCTACTAACAACCGACAACTGACAACTAACTCATGACTACCATTCAACCTGCTAAAATTACCAAGGTGCTTGCTGACTCAATTGCGGAGGAAATTGGCTTTACAGCCGGTGATGCGATTGTGGCCATTAATGGCACAAAACCTCGTGATTTAATTGATTATCAATTTTTGTGCGCTGATGAAATTCTGGAACTAGAAGTTTTAGATGCGACAGGGAAAACCCATCATGTCGAAATTGAAAAAGATTATGATGATGATTTAGGACTGGAATTTTCAACAGCTTTATTTGATGGTTTAATTCAGTGTAATAACCGTTGTCCCTTTTGCTTTATTGATCAACAACCACCGGGAAAACGGACTAGTTTATATTTAAAAGATGATGATTACCGATTAAGTTTTTTATATGGTTCTTATCTAACTTTAACGAATTTAACCGCGAAAGAATGGCAAAGAATTGAACAAATGCGATTATCACCTCTGTATGTTTCCGTGCATTCTACAGAACCAGATATAAGAATTAGACTTTTAAAAAATAATCGGGGTGGAGAAATATTATCACAAATTCGCTGGTTTCAAGAACGAAGATTACAAATTCATGCTCAAGTTGTTGTGTGTCCAGGGATAAATGATGGTGAACATTTAGAAAGGACATTACAAGATCTAACATCTTTTCATCCTGGAGAATTACCAACAGTAGCATCAATAGCAGTTGTTCCCGTGGGTTTAACGCGATTTCGTCCCCAGGAAGATGAACTCATACCTGTAACTAAGGAAAAAGCACAAGAGGTAATTTCTCAAGTTAAATTACTCTCTCAGAAATTTCGCAAAAAATATAATTCTAGTGTAGTGTGGTTAGCTGATGAATGGTTTTTAATTGCCGGGGAAGAATTACCTAGCGAAGCTGAATATGAAGAGTATCCCCAAATTGATAATGGTGTGGGTTCAATTCGCTTATTTATTAAACAATTTACCCAAACTGCAACTGAATTATTACCACCGAAAATTACCAACCAACGCAGATTAACTTGGGTTGTCGGTAATGCAGTGGAAATAGCATTTCAACCCCTGGTACAACAGTTAAATACTGTAGAAGGGTTAGAAGTGAATATGCGGGCTTTATGTAGCGATTATTGGGGACAGAGTATCAGTGTTACTGGGTTATTAACGGGACATGATTTACTGTTAAATCTTCAAGGACAAGATTTAGGAGAAGGAATTTTATTACCTAGTGTCATGCTTAAACATGGGGAACTGGTATTTTTAGATGACATGACGGTTGCAGAAGTATCCCAACAATTAAATGTCAGTATTTTCCCTGTGGCGGGAGTTGAGGAATTAATCAATACTTGTCTTCAATAGGATTGATGATTTACGTAGGTGAACACAATAAAACCAAACTGTGTAAAGAAACGTAAAATCGCTGAAAACTTCTTTATTCTTGTCTCTTGCCTATTGCCTCAAGCCTAGTGCTATAACGACAATTTTCAACGCCAACCTACTTACAAGAGTCTTTCCTATTCAACAACTAACAACTAACAACTGACTAATGAGTACAAAAACAAAAATTTTAGTTATTGAAGATGAAAAATCAGTGCGGGAAAATCTAATAGATTTGCTAGAAGCTGAGAATTTTGAAGTTGTTGCTGCTGCTAGTGGGAGAATAGGCTTAAATATGGCTATGTCAGAATATCCAGATTTAATTCTCTGTGATATGATGATGCCAGAATTAGACGGTTATGGCGTATTAACAGCATTGCGGCAAGAGCCATCAATATCAACTATTCCTTTCATTTTTTTAACTGCTAACTCGGCTAAATCTGATTTCCGTCAAGGGATGAATATGGGAGCAGATGATTACCTGACTAAGTCATTTACCAGGGCTGAATTATTGAGTGCTATCCTAAATAAGTTGGAAAAGTATGGAAATCTAAAGAAGAATTTATTGGCTAATATTAATAAATTAACACCAAGAATGCAGTTGGTTTTAAATAATTTAAAAATAGCAATAAGAGAGAAAAATTTTGCAGAATTTGAGGTTCATTATCAACCAATTACTGATATTAATACTGGCAAAATTACCGCCGCAGAAAGTCTATTACGGTGGACAAATACGGAACTAGGAAGAGTATCACCACAGGAATTTATTCCTTTAGCAGAGACTAATGGATTAATTATTGATATTGGTAAATGGGTGTTAAATAGAGTTTGTCAGCAAATGCAAACTTGGCAAAATATTGGCATTTATAACTTAACCATAGCGGTTAATATCTCATCAATTGAATTTAATCAACCAGATTTAATTCCCCAAATTATCAATTTGATATCTAGCCATAATATTCAATCAAATTGTTTAGAGCTTGAACTAACAGAAAGAATGATTATGGAAGATGTGGATATGGCAAGAGTAGCTATGAATAAACTACGCTCTTTAGGGGTAAAGATTGCCCTGGATGATTTTGGTGTTAGTAATAATTCATTGCTTACTCTCAAGCAATTACCAATGGATACACTCAAAATTGATCGTGATTTTATCCAAAATATTAATGATGATTACCGCAAAGCAGCAATTACAAAAAACTTGATTCAACTAGGACATGATTTGCAGCTAAAAATTATTGCTGAAGGGGTAGAAACTGAAGCAGAACTAGCATTTTTACGAGAAAATAACTGTGATGCTATTCAAGGCTTTATCTGTAGTCCACCATTACCTGCATTAGAATTCCAGAAGCTCTTATTGACGAATAAATCTTTATTTATTTATCCTAATGGTTAGAATAGATTTATCAAGAATTTAAAATGAATGAAACCGAAATTAAGATGCCATCCAATCTGAGTATAACTTCTTCCCATGCAGACGACAGCGTCTCGAAAGAGGAAATTGGTTAAGATTGACACTCTCAGGGCTAAAGACACGCTCGTTTCCCACTTACCGCGAGGTCTTATGAATTCTCCCTCTCTTAATTGGTTCGCTAAAATATTCATCAAAGTCCCGCTAAAAACCTTGTTGATAGTGCCATTTGTTTTGCAAACCGTGGTAGTAGTAACACTGGTGGGTTATTTTTCCTATCGTAGTGGACAGGAGGCTGTGGAAAGTTTAGCAGATCAATTAATTACCGAGGTAGATAATCGCATTGAACAACATTTAGATAGTTATTTAGGCAAAGCCCAGGAAATCAACCGCACTAATGTAGATGCTTTCGAGTCAGGAGTCTTAGATTTAAATGATTTTAACGCCCTGGGAAAATATTTTTATCGTCAGGTGCGATCTTTCAATTTTGCCTATGTTAACTTTGGCACTAAAGAGGGAGGATTTATCGGTGCTGGTTATGGGCTGGGTAATAAATTGAACATTGCAGAAATTCCCATATCAGACCAAAGCAAAAGCCTCAGCTACTCAGTAGATAACCAAGGAAATCGCCTCAAGTTAGTAGCTACTCTCAAAAACCCGCAATATAATAATGCTGCCTGGTACTTAGATGCTGCCAAAGCTGGTAAACCGATTTGGAGTTCTATTTATACATGGGCAAATGTACCTGGTCGCATCTGCATTTCCGCCAGCACTCCTGTCTACGATCCACAAAAAAAGTTGCTAGGTGTACTTGGTATTGATCTCGAACTTTCGCAAATTAGTGAATTTCTGAAAAAACTGGATTATGGAAAATCAGGTCATATTTTTATTATCGAGCGATCAGGGTTGATTGTTGCTAGTTCCCAAGGTGAATCTTCTGCCCCTATTGTCAATGGCAAAGCGACAAGATTACAAGCCCTGCATAGCCGTGAACCTGTGATTCGTGACATAACTCAGGATTTAATCCAGCGGTTTGGCAATTTGCAAGCTATCTCCAAAACCCAACTTTTTCACCCGTCTTTGTCACAAAAACCCTTTGTGAGAGTGACACCATACCGCGACGATTACGGCTTAGATTGGCTCGTGGTGACGGTGATTCCGAAATCGGAATTTATGACAGAAATTCATGGTAATGCCCACAGAACCCTGATTCTCTGTAGTTTATCACTGCTAATTGCTGTGGGAACGGGTAGTTGCACTGCAAACTGCATAGCTAAACCAATTTTACGCTTGAGTCGAGCTAGTCAAGCTATGTCCAAAGGAGTATGGCAAGAGTCTTTATCTGAAGATATAACAATTGCAGAACTCAAGGTTTTAGCAACATCCTTTAACCAGATGTCCACTCAAGTCAAAAAAGCTTTTCAGGAATCAGAAACTAAATTTTCGACTATTTTTCATACTACTCCTGACCCTGTTTGGATTGCCACCTTAGCAGAAGGAAAATTTTTGAATGTGAATGAAAGTTTTTGCCAATTTTGGGGAGATACACCAGAAAATATCCTTGGCAAAACCAGTGGGCAATTAGGATTGTGGAAGAATATAGAGAATTTACACCACTTCAAAGAGAGACTAATTAATGAAGGCAGTATCCTCAATTTTAAACTGGTAATTTGTACTCACTCCCAGCAAACTAAAACCGTTCTCATCTCAGCTAAGGTGCAATACTTGGGTGAACAGGATTGTCTGATTGGTGTCATCAGAGATGTTAGCGATCTCTACGATGAACTTCATTTACGCAAACAGACAGAAATCGCCTTGCACAAAAGTGAAGCTATGTTGTTAGAAGCCCAGCAGCTTGCTCACATTGGTAACTGGGACTATGATGTGATCACAGGTAAAATTACTTGGTCTAATCAGCTATTCCAGATTTTAGGACGTGACCAGACACTGGGTGAACCTACTTACGAGGAAAATCTCCGGCTTCACTATCCCCAAGATGCCGAACAGTTACACCAGGCAGTTGAGCGATCGCTCTCTACAGGAGAATCCTATCAACTGGAACTGAGAGTTGTCAAGGCAGATGGCTCTTTTCAGTATACAGAAGCTAGAGGCAAGGCCGAACTCAATGCCCAAGGACAAGTGATTCGGCTGTTTGGCACAACCCAAGACATTACTGAGCGCAGACAAATAGAAGATCAACTGCGAGCAAGTCAGCATTTTATTGAACAGATTACAGAACTAACGCCAAACCTACTGTATATTTACGACCATATCGAACAGCGTAATGTTTACATAAATCGTTCTGTTGCCGAAACATTGGGCTATTCTGCCACAGCGATTCAGTCCATGGGAGCTAACTTGTTTCCTATTATTTGTCATCCCGATGATCTATATCTGGTCTATCAGTCCATGCAACAGCTTCATAGTCTGCAAGATCGTGAGTTCGTGGAAGTAGAGTATCGCGTTAAGAATGCTCAAGGGCAATGGTGTTGGCTTTATAGTCGAGATATGGTGTTTTCTAGAACTGCGGATGGTAGGCTAAAGCAAACTTTAGGAACGTCCCAAGATATCAGCAAACGCAAGAAAGTAGAATTAGCTTTGCGAGAAGCAGAATATAACCTCAGATTAGCAAATCAGGAACTGGAAAAACTAGTCAATATTGATGGGTTAACGCAAATTGCCAATCGTCGCTGTTTTGATCATCGTTTAGAGCAAGAATGGCAGCGACTAAGTAAGTTGGCGTTAAACAATCAACATATGTAACGAAATGTAAATTCGACAAATACCTTATAGATAGGTTATTTAAGGGTTTTTACGAAAAAAATGTATATTGATTTTATCGTGCCGACTTACTTATACCGAGAACAGGAATTTTTATCTTTATTGTTATTTGATGTTGATTATTTTAAACGCTATAATGATGCCTACGGTCATCTACTAGGGGATGAATGCTTGATTAAAATTGCTCAGTCTGTACAACAGGTTATATTCCGTCCGGCGGATTTATTGGCTCGCTATGGTGGGGAAGAATTTGTGGTTATTTTACCCAATACTGACATTGATGGGACGATGGTGATCGCTCAACGAATTCATACTGCAATTCAAGATTTAGCAATTCCTCATCAAGCCTCGAAAGTAAGTAATATAGTTACTATTAGTATCGGCATTAGCAGTTTGATACCTACTTCCGAATTATCACCATCAAACCTGATTGAACAAGCTGATCAAGCACTCTATCGAGCTAAACAACAGGGACGCAATCAGTCTGTCATTTTCTGACGGTCAGGGGAGAGAATTTAGAAGTTTTTTTTAATTTTTAATTGTTAATTTTTAATTGTCTAAAACCATCCTTCTTGTTCGAGGGTTTCGATTAATTGTAAACCGCGAGGATCTCCTACGCCTAGAAGTGAGGCTTTGGTATCTGCTCTCACTCCTAAATCTTTATCTTCGGCAAAAGCTTGGATTAATGCGTCTATAGCTGTGGCATAGACGACGTTAGATGGTAATTCTTTACAAAGCTGGCCAATTGTCCAAGCTGAGTTACTTCGCACAGCGGCGATGGGGTCTGTAACTAAGGCTTCAATTAGGGCAGGAATTGCGCCGACGATGGCTTCATAACCTACTTCTGTCATCTGTGCTAGGGCGCTGGCTGCCCAGAGACGGACGGCGGGAATATCGGTTCTCAGGGCATTAGTGAGGGGTGCTAAGGAACGGCGATCGCGGCAATTACCCAAAGCCCAAACTACACCTTTACGAACATAACCATTAAAATCGCGGTTAAGTTGCATAATCAACGGTTCTACGGCTTCCTTGGCGGGGTTGCGACCAATACCGTAAGCTGCACTGACTCGCACTAGGGGACAATTATCTGTTAAAAGATGGATGAGATAAGGTGTTGCCCGTTCATCTTGAATATCACAAAAAGCACGCGCTGCTAACATCCGTTGTTGAGGCTGGGGATTTTCTAAAAGTACCAGCATTAATTCGGGATCAGGTTTTTCCACTTCTGATTCATCAGCAAGTGGTTCTATTTTATCTAAGGGGCTTCCTAGCTCCGCTTCGGTATCGAGTAGGCTGAGTTCGTATTCGTCGTACATAATTATTTCACTTTAACCCTATTCCCCGTTCCCTGTTCCCTGTTAAGAGTTCCCTAACTCAAGTGATTTTACCATCCAGAGGGATTGTTCTTGATAACCAAGTTGATGATAAAGATTTAATGCGGGTGTATTTGATTGAAATACTTGTAGTCCGATTTGGCGATCACCTTTTTGTGTAGCCCAATCTTCTATATAAGCCATCAATCCTTTACCAATGCCTCTGTGTCTATATTCTGGGATGACGTAGAGGAGAAAGATGTGCGGATGGCGATCGCCACTAACCTGATCTATCGCATTTCCCACCCATAAACAAGCTACGGGTGATTGGTAATTGGTAATTGGTAATTGGTGAATAATTTCCTCCCCTACCTCCCCTACCTCCCCTGCCTCTTCATAAACCCACCATACAGGGGTATCACGACAGAAGTATTGCTCAACTGTATGTGCCAAGTGGGAAAAATCTTGATCAGGGAATTGTTCTTGGTAACTCCTTTGCATAAACTTAACCAAGAGGGCTTTATCGAGAGTAGAACCTTGGCGAAAAGAATAGCCTGGAAGTAAATTCACAATAGACCTATTCCCCAATTACTTAATTATTATCCCAATGGGGGCAGGGGCTGCCATATCGGAGGGTAAAAAGATGCGGGCGCTGACTGCTACTAAGGCAAAGGTAAATATCAAGATTGCCAGGATTGGGGCGATGTATTGACGAAGAATAGCCATGTTGTTGATTGTAAATAAATAGCAGAAGTTATTGAATTGATTCTAGCAATTATTTGGGTTTAGCAAAGCATTGCTATGATTGCTGATCCTGGTCTAATTCATTTAAGACTTTTTCACAGTACCAATTTTCGGGCATTCCCGGAACGTTTTGTTTGGCTTGTTCAATTAGTCTTTCCGCTGCCGCTACGTCCCCAGATAATCTAGCGATGAGGCGATTTTTGAGGTAGTTGCCGGTCACTTCTTCATCTGGTTGGTTGGGGATGGTGGGACTGATGACTTGCAGCGGTTCACGGCGCAGTTGCCAAAATAATACGTAATAAAGTGTCCCAAAAATTAGAATCAAGCTAATAGTTCCCAAGAGTGTGAGGAAATTAAAAGCCAGATTCTGTAAAACTAATTGTGAGAGGACATAGCCCAGTAATAGACCTGTGACTATCAGAACGAATGTACCGACAAGAATAACTACTTGTGTTCCCATATATCTTCTTCTTCTAGTCCTGGTCTAGTTGCTGCCAATACTTTGGGATTCCAAGGGGCAACAATAGGTAATAGTAGCAAACCAGGTAGCGCCGCCACAAGAGAAAGTAAGAAAAATGTCGGCCAACCTGTGGCTTTTGCCCAACTTCCTGCGGGTGCGGAAAGTACGTCTCGACTAATGGCCATGAGGCTGGAGAATAACGCAAACTGGGTGGTTGTGAATCGGTGGTTACAGAGACGCATTAAAAAGGCGACTGTAGCGACTGTGACTAATCCAGCCGAGAAGTTTTCAATGTTTACGGCTATGACTAACAGGGAATAATCTTTTTTATCAGCGATGCCTTCGGCGCGCGGAGCTATCGCTAGGGCATAATAACCTAAGTTACTCAATAATTGCAGCCCCCCAAATACCCACAAACTGCGATTTAAGTTAATTTTGGTCATGATCACACCCCCAGCTAATACGCCGACGGTGGTGGCAAGAAATCCCATTCCTGCTTGAATTGCGCCGATTTCGGTTTTGGTAAAGTCTATTTCTCTCAGAAATAAGTTGGCTGTGATGCCGACGAGGGAATCACCTAGTTTATAAAGTAATATAAAACCTAGTGTTAAACTCGCTTGTTTGATACCAAAGCGGTGAAAAAATTCTTTGAAAGGTAGGAAAATAGCTGTTTGTAAGTTTTCAGGTGGACTATCTTCGCTAACTTCATTTAGGAGGGAGTTTGGTAATAATACGGATGTCGTTATCCAAGCCACTAATAATCCTGCTAATAACCAATAAAATACAGGTTGGGGAATGAAGCCGACAAAAACGCCAGCTATTAACCCTGCTACTAGTAACGTGATCATGACTATAAAAATCACGTCTTTGCCAGAAATGGGGGCTAGTTGTGTTTTATTTTGTAGTTTGTGTTCTGCGGGCGACCACAAAGTAGTAAATATACTTCCCGCCATAATCACTGCCATGAGCAAATATACTACATTCCAAGGTAGATAATCTGCTAACACTAAGGCGAGGGAACTGGTAATAAATAGGGCGATCCGGTAGCCTAATACCCACACAGATGCCCCTGGTTGCGCCTCTAGGGGGTTTAAAATGTCGGTACGGTAGGCATCACCAGCGATATCCTGGGTGGCGCTGAGGAAGGTAATAATCAGGCAATTGATGGCGAGGATTTGTAATACTTGTTCACTTTGGGCTGGTTGTTGAAGGGCAAGGGCAGCGATCGCTAATACTAACCCAATCTGGGTCATAATTAACCAACCTCTTCTGCCACCTAATAATGGTGGTGTAAATCTATCTAATAGCGGCGACCAGACAAATTTTAAGGAATAAGGTAAACTTAATAAACCAAATAAGGTGATTTTGGCAATATCAACTTTGGCATCTTGCATCCATAGTTGTAGGGTTCTACTGGTCAGGAATAGTGGTAAACCTGATGCAAAACCTAGTAATAATAAAGCACCCATTTTCTGGCTTTGGAAGGCCTGTCGGAGTGCTTGAATTTCTTTCATACAATAAGTGCAAAATCAGGATTTTACTTTGTTTGTGGCCTGTTCAATTAGATCTTCAATTTTCTTAATATTCTGATCTCCGGCTAAGTAACCAATACCTCGATGTAAATGTAAGCGAAATTGCGTAATCAGGGTTTCTCTATCTGTATCTAAGCCGTCGTTGTAGCAGCGTTGTTTGAGGGCTAAAAGTAAAATATCGGACATTTCTCCCCCAAAAACCCGCCATGTCATTTCGACGTTGCTATCTTGGGGGATAGGTACGGGGGAAGGTGCAGCGGTTTCTGCTAGGGAACGACAAAACGCCCACCGACATAATATGTTCCATTGTTCGATTTTGGTGCTGCGTTTGAGTTTGAGGAGTTGTTCTTTGGCTGTTTGGGAGAGTTTGATTCTTTCTATTGGTGATTCCATTTTGGTAATTGGTAATTGGTGATTGGTGATTGGTGATTGGTGATTGGTGATTGG